>JBIIUD010000366.1:0-4247 GCA_044340175.1 Verrucomicrobiaceae bacterium | reverse complement strand
AGATGGACTCCGCGCATCGTGCCATGGTCTATTCCCTTGCCTTCAGTCCAGACGGCTCACGTCTCGCTAGCGGGAGCTTTCGCGAGGTCAAAATCTGGCGTCTTGAGCAGACCCCAGGCGCTCCCAACTCAGCAGCACCCACGACCCCACCCGCACCGCCATTGCCGCCTGAGAGCCTGCAAAAAATCGCTACCACTGCCAAAGTGGCTCTGCTCAGCCACGCCGTCTCCCCGGATGGGAAACGAGTGATCACCACCGGAGCCGACGGCTCCGTGCGACTTTGGGACACCGCCACCTGGCAGCCTGTCATGGATCTGCGTGGCAGTGTTGCAACCACACGTAAAACCACCGCACTCGATTGGACCCTCGCCACTCACTCTCTTGAGCAGGCGTTTCACAAAGCCGAAGTCACCCGCATCGAAGCCCAGGACAAGGCGCTCGATATTCTCCTCGCAAAAGCCAAGGAAGCCATCGTCGCCATGCAGAAAGTCTTACCGGAAAAGCAAAAGGCTGTCACGCCGACCACAGACGCCAAACTCGCCGCCCAGAAAGCCGTCGATGACTTGAAAACCAAGATCGCCGCACTCCCGAAAGACAAACCCGACCCCGCGCTCGACAGGGAACTCAAAACCGCTCAGGACAAACTGATCACCACCAAAATGTCCGAAGTCTCCGCCCAGGCCGCTGTTTCTGCGGCACAAAGCAACGTCAAAGACGCCGAGGACGACGTCAAACGCATCACCGACTCCAAAGCAGCCAATGCCAAAACCATTGCCGCCGCCAACACCGCCATCACCACGGCCAAGGCAGCGCAGGACAAAGCCGCCGCAGAACTCGCTGCCCTCAAACAGGACCTCCTCAAAACATCTTCAAAACCTGTGGCCGCCTCTTTCTCAGGAGACAACCTCCGCGCGGCGGTCCTCTTCGACGATGGCAGTCTGCGTGTCTGGGCCACAGCCACTGGCTTGCCAATTGAGGAAATCCCCAGCAGCGCCGCCACCATCACCCTCGCCACCGCCGCCGATGGCTCCTTCACCGCCACCCGCTCCGCCAAGGTCACTTCTAGCGGCCAGCCCCGCTGGACGCTAGAAAAAGCACTGCAACAAAAGGACCTCTTTGCCGACCGCGTGAACGCCGTACGCTTCAGTCCCGATGGCAAAACACTCGCCACCGGCGGTGGCGAACCCTCACGCTCAGGCGATATCATCCTGTTTGATGTCGCCACTAGCAAAGTGACGCAGTCTTGGAAGGAGCGTCACACCGACACGGTGCTTTGCCTCGACTTTTCACCTGACGGCAAACGTCTTGCTTCAGGGGCCTCTGACAAAATCGCCAAGGTCACAGAGATCGCCACGGGCAAACAGCTCAATGTCTTCGAAGGCCACACCCATCATGTCACAGGTATCGCCTACCGCTCGGATGGGCGCGTCCTGGCCACGGCTGGCGCAGAGGGCACCGTGGTCACCTGGGACATGCTCCTAGGCGAGCGCAAAAAGAAGATCGAAGGCTGGACCAAAGAAGTGACCTCCCTGCAATTCATCGGTGCCACGAATCAAATCATGACCTCAGCAGGTGACAACCGCATGCGCATCGTAACAGATGAAGGTACCGAAGTCCGCAGCATCCTGAACCTGCCAGACTACATGCAAGCCGGTGCCAGCACTGCCAATGGCGCTACCCTCATCGGCGGCGGCGAAGACAGCCTCCTGCGCGTCTGGGACGGCACCAACGGCAAAGAACTGGCCGTGTTCGGCGCCCGATAATCATCCCGGCATCAGCAACCTTTGCCAAGAGGTGTAACGTTGTCTCAACGTTCACCCTCCAACACCACCTGCGCGACCGCCTGTTCTTTCGTGTGACTCAGTGAAACATGACACTGCGTCACCCCCTGCTTTTCTGCCAACGCACGCGCTGCGCCATGCATCCGCAATTCCGGTCTGCCAGCCACATCTCGTGCCACCTCAATATCGACCCAAAAAACCCCCTGAGCAAAGCCTGTGCCCAGCGCCTTAGCACCCGCTTCTTTCGCTGCAAAGCGCGCGGCGTAATGCATCGCCGGGTCCGCACACCCGTCGCAATAGGCCACCTCCACCGCAGTGAAGGTCCGCGCCTTGAAGCGCTCCCCATGCCGCTCGAGCAGCGTGCGAATGCGCTCCACCTCCACCAAATCAATGCCGATCCCGATGATCGCCATGACTTAACCCTCTGCCGGATAGCCCGACATCGCCGCCAGCATTTCTTGGACAGCCGCCTCCAGCCCCACTGTCACCGCCCGACTCACCAAATGATGCCCGATGTTCAACTCCGCCAAATGCGGCACGCCAAAGAGGTCCTGCAAATTCGCTACCGTCAGCCCGTGCCCAGCATTCACCTGAAGGCCCAAAGCATGCGCCAACACCGCCGCCTCTGCTAGCCGCCGCGCCTCCTCCGTCCGCTTGTCTCCCGTCTCATTGGCAAACGTGCCTGTGTGAAGTTCCACCATGCTCGCCCCGATCTCCGCCGACGCCCGCACTTGCTCGGCCACCGGATCGATGAACAGGCTCACCCGCGTTCCATTGGCCTCCAGCGCCCGCACCGTGGGCTCCAGAGACACTCGCAACCCCGCCACATCCAGCCCACCTTCCGTTGTCACTTCCTCACGATGCTCCGGCACCAGACAAACAAACGCCGGCTTCACTTGCAGCGCGATGTCCACAATCTCCGGCGTATTGCCCATCTCCAAATTCATCAGCAGCCCCGGCTCCTGCCGCAGTTCCCACACATCCGCATCCTGGATGTGCCGCCGATCCGCCCGCAGATGCACCGTGATCGATTGCGCCCCGGCCCGCAGCGCCGTGCGCGCCGCCTCCAAGACACTCGGCTCCACATTATGCGCGTCCGGCATCGTCCGATAACGCGCCTGCCGCAGGGTGGCCACATGGTCCACGTTGACTCCTAACTTCAAAGATGGGTTCATTTGATGATCAATGCAAAAAGTGCCGGTGCCCGGTGAACACCATCGCCATCTCCCGCTCGTCTGCCGCCGCGATGACTTCTTCATCCCGCATCGATCCGCCCGGCTGAATCGCCGCCGTCGCTCCCGCCTCTGAACAGGCGATCAAGCCATCCGCAAACGGGAACATCGCATCACTCGCCACCACGGAACCCTTCAACGACAGCTTGGCCTCCTGCGCCTTCCACACGGCGATGCGGCAGGAATCCACCCGCGACATCTGCCCCGCCCCGATCCCGAGCGTCCGATCATGAGCCGCGAACACAATCGCGTTCGACTTCACATGCTTCACCACCCGCCAAGCAAAACGCATCGCCTCCAATTCCTCCCGCGTCGGCGGCCGCTTCGTCTTCACTTTGCTTTCGAGGTCTTCCAATCCCAGAGCACGCGGGTCCGCATCCATCACCATGAGCCCGCCTGGAGCAGACCGAATCACCGGATCACTCAAGGCCTCAAACGCCTCTGGCAGCATCTGAATCAACCGCAGATTCTTCTTCTTCTGCAAGTGCGCCCGCGCATCCGCATCAAAGTCAGGCGCAATGATCACATCCGTGAAAATCTCTGAAATCACCCGCGCCAAAGACAGCGGCATCGAGCGGTTGATCACAATCACCCCGCCAAACGGCGCTTGCTTGTCCGTCTCAAACGCCTTCTGCCAAGCCTCCCGCAGATCCTCGTCCGCACAGCCCACCCCACACGGATTGGTGTGCTTCAAAATGGCTAAGGTCGGGCGGCGAAACTCATGGATCAGCCCAGCAGCAGCATGAATGTCCAGCACGTTGGTGTAAGACAGCTCTTTCCCGTGCAGCTTCTGGTAGCAATCGCCAAAGTTGCCGTAAAGGGAGGCGTTTTGGTGCGGATTGTCGCCATAACGCAGCTCACTGTACAGCGGCAGACTGACATTAAAGGTCTTCTGGGTCAGTTGGCGCTCATTCAAGAAGCTGCCGATCGCCGCATCATAGCTGGAGGTTCTCAAAAACACCTTGCAGGCCAGCCGCTCCCGGGTCGCCAGAGAGGTGTCTCCTTCATGCTCCCCCATTTCCTTCAGGACCTCCGCGTAGTCGGCTGGATCACAAATCACCGTCACCCACTTGTGGTTCTTGGCCGCCGACCGCAGCATGGAAGGGCCGCCGATATCGATGTTTTCGATCGCCTCCTCCAGCGTCACATCCTTTTTGGCCACCGTTTGCTCGAAGGGATACAGATTGATCGCGACAAGATCGATGACCGGAATTTCATGTTTGGCAGCGTCCCG
>JBIIUD010000364.1:0-4254 GCA_044340175.1 Verrucomicrobiaceae bacterium | reverse complement strand
TACCGCCTTCAGGAGCACCCGCAGCCCCTGCCGCCGCTGCCGCTTGATAGGCTTCAGCAAACATTTTTTCGAGCGCTTCGGTCTGGCTCTTCATCGCGTCCAGGTCATCGGCCTCAACCGCTTTCCGGAGAGACGCCACCTTATCCGTGATGGCTGCGGTGGCTTCGGCGGGCACTTTGCCTTCCCATTCCTTGATCTGTTTCTCGACTTCGTAAGCCAGGGTGTCCGCCTTGTTCTTGATCTCCACGCCTTCCTTGCGCTTGCGATCTTCCTCGGCGTGCTCCTCAGCCTCACGCTTGGCTTTTTCGATCTCGTCCTGAGACAGACCACTGGACCCTTGAATGGAAATCTTCTGCTCCTTGCCAGACACCTTCTCCTTCGCTGAGACGTGCAGGATGCCGTTGGCATCGATGTCAAAAGTCACCTCAATCTGGGGCACACCGCGCGGTGCGGGTGGGATGCCGTCAAGCTTGAAGGTGCCCAGCGTTTTGTTGTCGCGGGACATCGGGCGCTCACCTTGCAGCACCACAATCTCAACGCCCGTCTGCTGATCCGCATAGGTCGAGAAAATCTGGCTGTGCTTCTTCGGAATCGTCGTGTTGCGCGGAATCATCGGTGTGGCAATGCCACCTGCGGTCTCAATCGCCAGCGTTAGCGGTGTCACGTCCAGCAGCAGCACGTCTTTGACGTCACCCTTAAGCACCCCACCTTGAATCGCCGCACCGATGGCCACGACTTCATCTGGGTTCACCCCTTGGTGAGGATCTTTTCCAGCCAGCTTCTTGGCCGTCTCCACCACCTTCGGCATCCGCGTCATCCCACCGACCAGCACCAACTCATCCACCTGACTGGCGCTCAGCTTCGCCGCCGCCAAACACTCACGCACCGGCTTCATGGTCCGCTCAAACAAAGAATCGCAAAGCTGCTCCATCTTCGCCCGGCTCAGCGTCTTCATGATATGCTTGGGCCCGGTGGCATCCGCCGTCACGAACGGAAGGTTGATGTCATAAGTCTGGGAGGATGACAGCGCGATCTTCGATTTCTCAGCTTCTTCCTTGATCCGCTGAAGCGCGTCGGGCTGACCTCCGAGATCGATGCCCGTGTCCGCCTTGAATTCGTTGATCACCCACTGAATGATCGCATTGTCCCAGTCGTCACCGCCAAGATGCGTATCCCCATCGGTAGCAAGCACCTCAAAGACGCCGTCGCCAATCTCAAGCACACTGATGTCGAAAGTGCCGCCACCCAAGTCATAGACAGCGATTTTTTCATCCGACTTGCTCTCCAAGCCATAAGCCAGAGACGCCGCTGTGGGTTCATTGATGATCCGGCGCACATTCAGCCCCGCGATCTCACCCGCCGCCTTGGTGGCATTGCGCTGGGAGTCGTTGAAATAAGCCGGCACCGTGATGACGGCGTCGGTGATGGTTTCACCCAGCTTGGCCTCGGCGTCAGCCTTCAGCTTGGCCAGAATCATCGCACTCACTTCTTGCGGGCTGTAAACCTTGCGTTCACCGCCGACTTCGACCTCCACGTGAGCGTCCCCATTCGCCGCTTCGACCACCTTGTAGGGCAAGCGCTTTTCGGACTCGGACAACTCGGAGAACTTGCGCCCCATCAGACGCTTGACGGAAAACACCGTGTTCTTCGGATTCGTCACCGCCTGGCGTTTGGCAGCTTGACCCACCACGCGCTCACCACTTTTCGTGAAAGCCACCACGGAGGGCGTCGTGCGGGCACCTTCTGAGTTTTCAAGCACCATAGGCTTGCCTGCTTCAAGGATAGCCATGCAGGAGTTGGTGGTGCCGAGATCGATTCCGAGGATTTTGCTCATGGTTGGGTCAGGTAGGTTGAAAATTGAGGGGGTTGAACCTCAATCAAATGCCACCGCAATGGCGCATGATTGAAATCAACGTCTTCAACAGTGCACGCACCGTGCCAAGCCCCACTCGCATCGCCCAAACCCTTGATCTACAAAGGCTTGCGCTTTTGAACCCTCCTATTATGGCTTGGAGCGCCCACCTCTAAAGTGAGCCGTTATGGCACTTTTGAGCCACGTACATCGCTTTTTGTCACTTCCGTTTTGACACAAACACTCCGAGTCATTTTTTCATCGCCGCTTTGACAAACTTGCACCCTTCTAGCGAATTGAATTCATATCATCAAGAGGCTTCCACGCGGCAGTCTTGGCCAGTGCCCTGCAATTCTGACACCCTCAATCGCGAATACGAACACCCATAGGAGTGAAGTTGATCGGCGAAGTGGTCGGCTCACCGTCAAACGATAACCAGCAATGGCGGTCGTAGTCGTAGAGCTGGCAGGTCTGAAAGATTCGCTTCATTGTGGCGAATGAAAAGTCTTCGACAGTGATGTCTTCGGGATAAGATTGCTCGAGGCGTTTTTGTGCTTCGAGCAAGCGATAAACCGGTATGTTCGTATCCACATGGTGAGCGTTGTGCTCCATCACATCCAGCAGCAGTTTATTGAGAGGAAAAGGGAATCTAAAGTGAACGGTGCCCTGCACGCTGCCAGCAAAAAAGCTCCACTCCTCCTTGTTTTTGAACCAGACCGTTTTGGGGTGCGTGTGCTGCACCAAAACCACTAGGCCAACAAGAAAACTCCAGATCAAAAAGGGTAGCACTACAGTAGTTACTAGCGCTGACAGGACCCCAACGAGGGTGAGCTCTCCAAGGAAAAGATAGCGTATGCAGACTGCGCCACTGCAGACAAAAACCAAGAAACCTGATATCAGACTCACATCCAATCGTGACTCTGCCTTTTTCTTTTCCAAAAGGGGCTGATTCTTCTTTCTGGGAACGATGCAATGCTTCCACCAGTACTCAATGATCCAATTGGCCATCACTCCCAAATAGGATTTGTAAAACCTCTCCAACCCTCTCCTCCATTTTGGAAGGGCTCGATACTCTTGCAAAGACAAGGGTTGCCAGACACAGTCAAAGTCGCGAAGACAGGTGTAGCGGTGATGATAGTAGTTGTGTAAAAGCTTCCAACATTCATAGCGCCAAAGCGGTGGAAGGAACACAAGACGGGCGATCCAAAGGTTAGACCCACGTGTCTCTGAGTAGCATGAATGGCATGCATCATGCCCGATCACAAACAACATGCCAATCGCCAAGCCATTGAGTGGAATAGCAACCAATTGCAGCCACCATACAGGAATCGCACAAGCCACCAAGCTGACCCCATAAAGGCTCGCCACCATTGAGAGAATGAAAAATGCTTTGCTGTTGGTTTTTTGATGCGCGGCCGGGTCGATGTGCGACTTGATCGCAGCGGGTGACGGTGGCTTGGTTTGCGCATCGTTTCCAAGGTCAACGCTAGTTCCAACAGGCATAGCCATAAGTTCGAAGGCGGGTGATTTACTCTAGGGTCTGCTGGTGCACTGAATGGTGTCTGCTGATAAGATAGAAATTTCGGGCAATCTTCGTGACCGCCCCAAGAATTTTGGCTCCTTAAGAAAACAAGCTTCTGGAAGCAAGCGCCATCTTCAGACAGAATAGCCTTATTATTTACACTGACAAACATTTTTCGCAGTGTAAAGCACGTATCCCAGCCACAGTTTCCTGAAAATTGCGGCTGATCCAGTAACTGCTATTTGAGGCACTCATCCATTGAACTTTTGTGCTGCGAGTCCCTAGCCTTATTCTTGTGGAACCAAGCTTGAGCTTTCAAAAGTTGCAAATATTATTAAATTTGTTGAATTATTACATAATTTCCATAATTTACAGAGCGCCGCGCTCATGCTCACCTCCCCGATATCTCCCCGCGAATTTCTACTCGCCAATCTTTGGCGGAGTGCCGTTCGTGTGCTGCGCGAGGGTGACCGTAGCATTGCTTCTGGAGACGCGAATTTGCGTCTTTTGACGAATAACCCTGAACTAGCTCAGCGATTTATCGAAGAAGACAGGGTGATGACTCTTCGGAACGCCCGGATTGGCTGTTGGTTCGTCATCGTTTTAACGCCGTTGTGCGCGATTCTCGACCTGCTCTCCTACCCGCAGCATCTGAGTGTCTTTCTGACCCTGCGCGTGGCCAGTTCATTGATCGGTGTCGCGCTGCTCATCGGCATTGACCGTCCGTTTGGTCAAAAGCACTTCCGCCTCTACCCGGCCCTGTTACCGCTCATCCCGTCCCTCTGCATCTCTTACATGATCTACTTTGCGAAGGATCCGGGGTCGCATTACTACGCCGGACTCAGCTTCTGCATGGTGGCCACCTGCTTTGTCTTCAACT
>JBIIUD010000363.1:0-4261 GCA_044340175.1 Verrucomicrobiaceae bacterium | reverse complement strand
CTCGAAGAGGCCGGGATCCCCTGCTTCATCCGCAACGAGAACACCAACAATACCATGACCGGGATGCCCTCCCCGCTGTTCTTTCCAGCGCTCTGTGTGCTCAATGACGACGACATCGAGCGCTCCCGTGAGCTATTGAATGCCTTCATGAACACACCCCCCACAACGTCCGCCGATTGGACCTGCCCATCCTGCGGAGAAACGGACATTCCTGGTTCCTTTGACTCCTGCTGGAAATGTGGCGCAGCGCGACCAGAAGACGCCTGATCCAAGCAAACCTTTCTTGCACCTCGAGGGCACTGGATGCACCCTTACGCGCTGCTTTCAAAAACCCTCATCGCATCACCTTCATCATGTCCACTACCTCCTGGAACCGCTTCAACCAATCCTTTGTCCGCTACCCTGATCTCGGCTTTTCGATTGACTCCAGCCGCGTCAACCTGCCCGCCGGATACTTCGATCAGATGGCCGAAAAAATCACCGCCGCTGAAGCCGCCATGCGCGCCGTAGAAGCCGGCGAAATCGCCAACCCCGACGAGAACCGCATGGTCGGTCACTACTGGCTGAGGAACTCCGCGCTGGCACCTGCCGAACTTAAGGCCGAGATCGACAGCACTCTGGCGGCCACTCTGCAATTCGCTGCGCAGGTTCACTCAGGCACTATCGCGGCCCCCTGCGGTAGCAAATTCACCCGTGTCTTGATCGTCGGCATCGGCGGTTCGGCCCTCGGCCCGCAACTCGTCGCGGAGGCCATCACCCCGGTCCATCCGCCCCTGAGCATCTCCTTTTTTGATAACACCGACCCAGACGGCATCAGCCGAGTGCTCGCTAAGATTGGCAGTGAGCTCGCCACCACGCTCACCATCGTCATTTCCAAATCCGGCGGCACCAAGGAAACACGCAACGGCATGCTCGAAGCCGAGACCGCCTACCGCGCCGCTGGGCTCGACTTCGCCCGCCACACCGTCGCCGTCACAGGCGTGGGGAGCGAGCTCGATAAACACGCCATCGGCCAAGGCTGGCTGGCACGTTTCCCCATGTGGGACTGGGTCGGCGGCCGCACTTCCGTGATGAGTGCCGTGGGCACTCTAGCCGCCGCGCTTCAGGGCGTCGATGTCCCACAGTTCCTCGCCGGCGCTGCCGCCATGGATGAAAAAACGCGCCGCCTTCCTGCCCAGCAAAATGCCGCCATGCTCCTGGCACTGCTTTGGTATCACATCGGTCAAGGCAAGGGCGCCAAAGACATGGTCGTTCTGCCGTATAAGGATCGGTTGGTCTTGTTCAGCAAATACCTCCAGCAGCTCGTCATGGAGTCGCTCGGCAAACAGCACGATCTCGATGGCAAGGTCGTGAACCAAGGCATCGCCGTTTATGGCAACAAAGGCTCCACCGATCAGCACGCCTATGTGCAACAGCTACGCGACGGCGTGAACAATTTCTTCGCCACCTTCATCGAAGTCCGCAAAGCCCAGGACACACCACCACTAGAGGTCGAACCCGGCTACACCAGTGGTGATTTCCTTCAGGGTTTCCTGCGCGGCACCCGCCAGGCACTCACCGAGAATGAGCGCGCCTCCATCACCCTCAGCATCGACGAACTGAACGCCTTCAGCCTCGGCTTACTGGTCGGACTCTTCGAACGCGCCGTCAGCTTTTACGCCACCTTGGTCAATGTTAATGCCTACCACCAGCCCGGTGTTGAAGCCGGCAAGAAAGCGGCCGGTCTATTCCTGGAGCGCCTCTCTGCCGTGCGCGCCGCTTTGCCTTCCGGTGAATCGGGTGCGACCGCTGAGGAGATCGCAGGCAACCTGTCCATCGACCCTGAGGACGCCTTTCACATTCTCAGCCATCTCAGTGCCAATGGGGGGGCCCGTCAAACGCATCTGGGCGCAACACCAGCTGAAGATCGCTTTACCCGCGGATGATGCCCTTGTAAGACTTCACCATGGAAGAACGACTGCCACTCCTGTATCAGATCGCCTGCCTGGTCTTGACCGCGCTCTTTGTTTGGGCGTTTAGCATTGCACGTGAACCCCGAGGTTGGCGTCGTCTTTACCAGTCCCTGTTCACCAAGGCCGAGACCTTTTCGGTGAACAGGAACAAATACATCGACGAAAAGCTCAAACGCTGGGGCATCATCATCGCCATGATTCTGCTAGTGGCAGATGTCAGTCTGTTTGTCGTTGGCATCACCGCACCAAAGCGAAAACGGCAGACCGAGATGAGCCACGATGAATGGCAGCAGGTGCAAGAGCTGCGCCGACTGGAAAGCCAACAGCCCGGTCAGTTGCCCGTGCCTTGAAGCCGAACCTAGAAGCCTAGCCATCAAGCCGCCACCATGGGATCCGCAGCTTCCATGTTTTGAAAGGTGCTGATCAAATGACCCGGGTAATCGGTCTTGATCGCCGAGACCCCGAGTTGCGCCAGCCTGCGGGCACTGGGCGCACGGTTCACGGTCCACACTTGGGTCTTGATGCCATTTTTACTCAGCTCCGGCAGCAATCCCTCCTCTGAGACCAAGCTGCGTGAGTCCACCGCCACCTCAAACGCCCCCACCGCCCTTGCCACCGTGGCAATCATCTCCATTTCTGGCACCCACCGTTCATGTTTCGCTGTCCATCGACGGTCACAGTGAAGCACCACCTCACAATCTGGAAGCTTATCCCGAAAGGCGGTCAGCGTCTCCACCTGCGAGCTCATCACCCGCACCCGCCGCCTGAGTTCCCCCGCCGATTTGAGGGCCGCCACCAGGGGCTTCACCCCTTCCACCCCTGCCTTCAGGTCCAAGTAGAGCAGCTTTTCCGGCGGCATCATGCCAAGCACTTCATCAAGAACTGGCATCCGCTGCCCCTGACCCTTGCGTGACATCACCCGCCCTACATCCAATGTCCTGAGCTTTTCCAAGGGCGTTCGTGACACCCGCATCATGACACCGGACACCCGCTTGGTATCCTCATCGTGGATCGCCACCAAGTGACCGTCTGAAGTCAATCGTAAGTCCACCTCCACACCGTCAGCTCCCTGCATGAAGGCGAGCAGAATAGCGGAGAGGGTATTCTCTGATGCGGCAGCAGAGGCTCCACGGTGGGCGATGATCAAAGGGCGAGTTAACATAAAGCTTAAGATAAAAATCTGCCAATCATGTAACAAATTGACTTTGCTCAGACTAACCGGAATCTCATTCCGTTGAATCATTTTTTATCGCTTTGCAAATAAAAGCACCCTCACACCCCGGCGAAGACAACAAAAAAGCCGGTGGAGTTAACCACCGGCTTATTGTGAAAGTCTGTTCCTTAGAGGAACTCTTACTCAGCGTTTTCTTCGATGTAGCGCACGACGTCGCCCACGGACTGCAGCTTCTCAGCTTCGTCATCGGGCACGTCGATCGAGAACTCTTCCTCGAAGGCCATGACCAGCTCGACGGTATCGAGGGAGTCGGCTCCCAGGTCTTCGATGAATTTTGCTTCAGGGGTGACCTGTTCAGGGTTCACGCCCAGTTGTTCGACAATGATGTCGCGGACTTTGTCAGTGATGTTATCGGCCATAGTAGTCGGGGGGTTTGCTTCGCGGCTGAGGGGTAGCAGTTTCAAATGGCTTGGCAACCAAAAAGATGCGCCTTTTGCGCTATTTGCTCTTCTCTGAGGTCTCCTGCTCCTCCTGCTCTGCCTCTGTGTCAGGGATCTTTTCGATCAACTCGCCTTTAAAAACAGCCAAAAGTCTTTCCAATACCCGGTCCGCACCTCCAAATTTGAGGTCATCGATCACTGCCCTTTGTTCGCCACGCCCCGCTTGAGTCTGGTGCCAAACGTAAGCCAGCCCTTTGTCATCCCACTTGCGTTTGTCCACCCTCACCACATCAGCAAATCGGATCGTCACGCCCTCAGGCGTTATCCAGTGATCACCCCCAGCGCGCAGCACCTTGCCCCGATTCACCAGCAACACCAACCCTGCCACCAAACCCAAGGAGAGCGTTCCCAAGCCCCACCACAATTGCTCGTCCACTTCCTTTTGAGTGTAACGTTTCGGCTTCTCAGGCCAACCATTGACGGACGAATACTGCAGCCACTTGGGAGGCTCGCCCGCTTTGCCCTTGGGCCAGCCTTCGGCTTCCGCTTTGACCAGCCACGCATCCAGTTTGCCCGATCTCTGCGCTTCGTCATAACTGGGCAGCAGTTCCTTCTCAAACCATTCCTGCTTGTCAGCGATGGCATTGGCCTTCGGATAGCCGATCTTCCAATCGTAAAGAAAGTAGAGGCCAAAG
>JBIIUD010000362.1:0-4263 GCA_044340175.1 Verrucomicrobiaceae bacterium | reverse complement strand
CGTGGGGAGATGTTGGCTTTCGAGCGTGGGAAGGTCCAGATGCTCAGTGCGGCGGTTGAGCTTGAGGAGCTTTCGCAGGTTCTTGGTAGGGCGGAAGGTTTGGGGATGGTCTGGTTGGGCCGTGCCCAGGGGAAGCTCGACACCAAAGCAGCGTGGGGCCTCTTTGCTCTCCTGCTCCAGGCGGAACACGCGGCCGAGGCCATTGGCAAATTGCCCGGCAAAGGGGCCGAAGCCGAGGGCAGGAGTGACACGCTCCGGCGTGGCGATCCAGCACTGCGAAAGAGGAGCCTGGACGGGTGGGTAGCCAGAGCGGCGCTCCCACTCGCCCGTGGTGCTGAGCAGTTGCTTTTCGTAACCTTCCAGGCCGAACAGAGCGGCGGTGGCGGGCTGCTCGGCAGTGGGGCTGTGGCTGCCGTCTGGAAGGTCCTCAAGGCCAAGGGGCGGCGGGACTTTGGCATAGAGGCGGGCGGCAAAAGTCTCAGCCGCCAAGAAGGGGTCGTCACCGGTCGCGGCGGCGTGCTTCATGACGCGCAGAAAGAGCGGCCAAGCAAGAATACTGCCACGGTGGAGGCGGGCGGGGCGGGCATCTGTGAGACTGGGACTTTGACGGGTGGTGATGACGCTGCCGCGCTCGTCCAGACCGCGGCGACCAGCGCGACCGAACATTTGGAGGAGTTCGTCAGAGCTGAGGCGGTGCTCACTGCGGCCATCGTGAAAAGCGGTGGCGGCGACGTGGACGCTGCGCACAGAGAAGTTGATGCCAGCGGCGAGTCCCATGGTCGCCGCGATGACGCGCAGCTGACCGGCTTTGGCCAGAGGCTCAATGACACCAGCGCGGGCGGCGTATGAGAGGCCGCTGTGGTGGTAGGCGATGCGGTGCTCCAGCAGTTGGGTGAGTTCTTTGCCGCAGACAGCGCGCTGCTCGGGCGTGAGTTGAAGGGGATCTCCCTGCGGAAGTTCGGCAGCGAGCTTGCGGGCGATGGATTCGGCTTCCTTCCGGCGAGGAGCAAAGATCAGCAGAGGAGCGAGGTCGGCGAGCAGGACAGAGGCGGCGAGTTTTGGCCAATAGCTGTCGAAATGGCGGGCCATGCGTTGGGGCAGGGCGACGTCGGGAATGTCCTCCAGAGGGACAGGGCGCTCCTTGGTGGCGACGACTTCGGCGGGGCGGCCGAGGTGGCGCAGCCAGGCGGCGAGGTCCTCGGGGTTGGCGACAGAGCCGCTCAGCAGGAGCAAGCGAGTGCTGTCTGGGGCGAGTGCGATGGCACCTTCGTAATGACTCCCACGGGAGGCGTCGGCGATCATTTGATATTCGTCGATGACGAGCAGGGCGGGGCCTTCTCCGCGCACGAGTCGCTCGATCTGGGTTTCAAGAGTAGCGACGAGGACTGGGGCGTGGACGTTTTCCGAGACGTCTCCGGTGGCGATGCCGACGTCCCATTTGGCGTCCTTCCACTCGGCGTATTTTTCATTGGCGAGGGCGCGGGTGGGCACGGTATAGACAGCCTGGCCCTGGTGCTTGTAATGACCGGACTGATGCAGGAGTTCGAAGATGTAGGTTTTTCCGGCTCCCGTGGGGGCACTGACGACGACGTCGGAGCCAGCCCGCAGATGGTTGACAGCCTGGTGCTGCCAGAGATCGGGAAGCTTGAGGGTGTTGAGGGCCGGGAGCATGACGGGAAAAAGGGGGAGCCGTGATCAGAAGGGGTCAGGGGTAGGGGGGCATTTTCACATTTGAGGGCACCTGGGGCGGGGTCAATGGGCAGTCGGAGGTATGAGGGATGAAAAAGGCGTTGCCGGGTGGCGGTGGCAGCGTGTAAAAAGGCGGCATGGAGATGGACGTTGTGATCGGGGCAGTGGCGGGCTTTTTGAGTGGCTCGCTGCCTTTTGGCTATTTTGCGGGGAGGCTCAAGGGAGTGGACATCCGCCAGCATGGCAGTGGCAACATTGGGGCGACGAATGTGATTCGGGTGCTCGGCAAAGGGATTGGTATTCCGGTGTTCATCTTGGATTTGCTGAAAGGATTGGTGCCGTGTTTGGTGATGCAGGGTCGGGGTGCGGAGTCGTGGGTATTGGTTTTGACGGGACTGTGTGCGATTCTGGGTCATATGTTTACGCCTTGGCTGGGCTTTAAGGGTGGCAAAGGGGTAGCGACAGCGGCGGGTGTGCTGCTGGGCATTGCGCCGGTGCCTGTGGCGGTGGGACTCGCCGTTTGGTTGGTGTTTTTCTTTGGCACTCGCTATGTCTCTCTGGCATCGATGCTGGCAGGCGTGGCGGTGGCGGGGACGATGGCTGTGCAGATGGCGCTCAGCGGCCAATGGGATGCGGTGCTACTGGGCTTTGGGATCGTGCTGGCGCTTTTGGTCATCCTGCGGCACCGGGCGAATATTGGGCGGCTGCTGGCGGGGACGGAATCGAGGTCTGGTGGGAAAAAGAAGCCGGCGGTAGGAGGTGAAGCGGATGCTTGAGAGAGGGTTTCAATCGGCGGTGGTGCTGGGAGCCGGGAGCTGGGGTACGGCGCTAGCGCTACTGCTGGCGGAGCGTGGGGTGCAGGTGCAACTTTGGGGGCGGGATACCGCGCTTATGGAAGCGATCCGGTTAACGCGACGGAATGAGCGTTATTTGCCGGATGGCGAATTGCCTGAGGCTGTGGGGGCGACGGCGGATATGGCGGCGTTGGAGCCTGCGGAAGTGGTGTTTTTTGTCACGCCATCACGACATCTGGCCAGTGTGGCCGCTGCGCTGAAGGGGACGGCCTGTGGTGAGGCGGTGCAAGTAGCCGTATCCTGCGCAAAGGGCATCGAGATCGATACCGGGCGGCGGATGAGCGAACTGCTGGTGCAGACGCTGCCCGGGGTGCCGTGTGCGGTGCTAACGGGGCCGAATCATGCGGAAGAGGTCGCCAAGCGGATGGCGACAGCGGCGGTGGTGGCCTGTGCGCAGAGTGAGGTAGCACGGGGCCTGCAGAAGATGCTGACGCTGCCGTGGTTCCGCAGTTACACGACGGATGATGTCACTGGGGCGGAGTGGGGTGGGGCGCTGAAGAACCCGTATGCCATCGCGGCAGGGATCGCAAAAGGGTTGGATCTAGGAGACAATGCCATCGCCGCACTGGTAACTCGCGCACTTGCGGAGATGGTGCGCTTTGGCACTGCCATGGGTGGGCGGGCAGAGACGTTTTATGGGCTGAGCGGCGTGGGAGATCTCATGACCACCTGTTTCTCGGAGCACAGCCGCAACCACCGGGTGGGGCTGGCTCTGGGGCGGGGTGAAACACTGGAGGTGATCACGGGTCGAACCACGATGGTTGCCGAAGGGGTGCCGAACACAGCGAGCTTGTATCAAGTGGCGCGGCAGACCGGGGCACGCACACCGATATTGGATGAGGTGCATGCGGTGCTCTATGCGGGCAAGTCACCGGCGTTGGCCATGCGTGATCTACTTTCCAGGGATCCCAGGCCAGAGGCAGGATGAGGTTTTTTAAATCAAAAAATATGGGCGAAAAGAGTTGTCCCCGAGGGATTCATCGCGTTTTAATAACGCCCCGATTTTAAATTCAAACCGTCTAATAACCCAGGAGGATTGCCATTGTGAAGTTCAAGTGCCCGTCATGTGAGATGCAACTGAAGGCTGAGCCGGAAACGGCTGGCAAAGTCGTGCGTTGCCCCGGCTGCAATACGAAGCTGCAAATCCCAGCGATCCCGGCCAGTGAAGGACTGCCCCCACCTGCTTCGGGCGGGCTGCCTACACCGAGCGGTTTCAGTGCTCCAAGTCATGAGGCGGATTCTCACGATCATGCTTCCCATGAAGAGCCCGCGTTTGAGCAGGCACGTCAGCAGCGTGGTGGCTGGGAAGAGACGGATCCAACCAACCCCAGTACGTTGATGGCGCTGCTGATCGGGACGGTGGCGACCGTGGCCTGGTATGGCATTCTTTTCGCGCTGCCTGCCAATAGCTATATCCGACAGCTGTTCTGCGACCGTACCTGGGTCAACTACCTCGAAACCTTCTTCTTCTTCTGGGCAGTAGGCATTTTATATTTGAAGCTCCAGAAGCTGCGCCATCAAAAATCAGCGCTGTACCTGGACGTGCTTCCGGCCGAGCTTGGCGGCGAAGTGAACTCTCAGAATGTGGCTCATTTCATCGATAACCTTTACGCATTGCCTTCGCGTCTGCGTGACAGCATGATGGTAAATCGGATTCGCAAGGGTCTTGAGCTATTTGAAGTTCGTCAAAACAACGGTGAAGTGGCAAACATGATGGGCG
>JBIIUD010000361.1:0-4264 GCA_044340175.1 Verrucomicrobiaceae bacterium | reverse complement strand
CACGCTGCCATCATGAATGCCCCGCACATCCGCGTCTTCGCCGGTCCCGTGCCCAAGGACATCAGCATCGAAGAAGCCGTCGCCAACTGCACCGCCGCCTACCAGGAGTGCCTCGACTACGCAGCTAAGAAAGGCATCTTCCTCGGCCTCGAAAACCACGGCGGCATCGTCGCCGAACCCGAGAACCTCGTGAAAATGGTCCAAGCCGCCAACAGCCCCTGGGCCGGCATCAACTTCGACAGCGGCAACTTCCACACCGCCGACCCCTACGCCGACCTCGAAAAAATCGCCCCCTACGCCATCAACGTCCAGCTCAAGATGGAAATGAAACCCGCCAAAGGCGAACCCTCCGAAGCCGACATCCCCCGCCTCCTCGACATCCTCCACAAAGCCAACTACCAAGGCTGGTTCACCCTCGAATACGAAGTCAAAGCAGACCCCTTCATCGAAGTCCCCAAAATCCTCGACCGCCTCCGCCCGCTGCTCGGCTAAGCAAAGATCACTCCGCCTCCAGCACCCCAATATGCCAGCGGTAAAAGCGGTCCAGAGACGGCTGAGGATCGCCAGCCGCCGGGGTTTGATACTCCGGCAGATTGGGATGGTTCAGGTCCAACCGCCGTGACAGCACAGCGCTGCCACGGCGACTGCCGACCACCTTGTCCCGACCCGAATCAAAACGGTCCGGCGGGGTGCTGCGCGCTTTGACCAAACTTTGCGCGATCACATGCACTCGATAGGTATTCGAGCGGGTCGTCAGGCGCGAGTAAAGGTGCGCATACGGCCGCTCCTTGCTGTTGTCCCCGGTCAGGCGGTGCTTGCTCCAAAACGTCTCCATGACCTCACGGCTCGCCACATCCCCAGCCCCCACCAAACCCTCCGGCACCAAGTACTGCTCGCACACTTGGCTGGCCGTCAGGAAGACATTACCCTGATCAAACACCTCCTGCTGCCATAGGGCCAGCGTTTGCTTGGCGTCGATGTGACGGCGGAACTTGTCGTCGGGAGCTTCCCCGCTTTTGTAGGTGGCGGCCGCACTGTCCGGGATGGCCGTCAGCGTCTCCGCTTTCATCGCCGCATGCAGGGCCGTTCCCCGACGGATGTGACGGAATGGCAAGAGCTCATGGTTCAAATTGATCTTGCCCTCGGTCGCCAGATTCGTGCTCAAGGGCTCAGGCTCCAACACCGGCATCCAGAACAGATCCAGCAGCAGATGGTCCGGCACCACCTGCGCCCCATAGTGCTGCGGGTGCGGACGGAACAGCAGCGTCTGCCAGGGCACATGCAACCGACTGCCCGTCGGCAGACTGCCAAACATCACGGGCGAGGGCAGCAACCGTTGCGGCGCAAACGCCGTCAGCGTCACCGGCGGAACCGTCGATCCCGTCTGCGAAACATTGTCGAAATACGCGGTCCTCCCCTCCCACAAGGCAGCCCAGTGACCGTCATCCGGCCGATTGCTAAAGGGACCATCCGGCGCGCTGCCCATGCCGTTGTCAAAATCGCCCGTGAAGTCCGGCACCGACGGCCCGCGGCGACCGTTGTCCAAGCGCAACGCATCCAGCGCCCCGGACAGGCTGTACTGCTTCCAATCGCCCGACTGCCAGACCGAGATGCGCGCAGACTCATCCGCCAGAGTCGCCGGCATGTCCGGGCGGAACGGGGCCGCGTAGGCGACGTCATGCACATAACCCTGCGTCTGGCTCAAATCCACCGGCAGCACGCTGTCACGCAGATAATGCGCCTGCCGCTGAAGACCCCACTGCGGATGCGGCGAAAACACCGGGGCTCCCGCCTGCCCGTCCTTGCGACTCTCCACCCACCGCTGCATCGCCGTCAATCGGTAGTCGCCATGCATCGGAGCGAGCGATTGCACCACGTCCGTGTCAGCAAACAGTCGCCCGCCTGATCGAGCGGACTCTGGCCAGCGTCTCTCAAGCGTCGGTTCCACCCCGTTCTCCACCACCGGCAGCGTGATGCGCGCCGCAGTCGTGATGTCTGGCAGAACCAACGGCACCACTTGCACTTGGTCGGCACTGGCTGTGCTCTGGGGGCTATCGTAAAGCGCCACCTTCAACTGGGCCGAACTGCCGCTGCCACCGTTGAAGTTCAAAGGCGGCACCTCACCGAGTTCGTCCGCCTTCACAACGATAGGATTGAACAGAAAGGTGCCATGCTTCAGCGCCCGCGCCCCCATCTGCCCGCCCGCTCCATTCCATCCTGAAGGCGCCCGCACATCGTGGGAATGACCTTCCCCAGAGTGAATCATCGGGGGGTCCTTGGGTCGATTGGGCACCATCCTCGGCGCTAAAACTTGGTCATTGAGCCGCATCTCCGGCCAGGCCCCCACGGTCAACTCTCCCGCCTGCCCGCCAAACAAAGCCGCCGTCGCATACGGCCGATAGTCTGCCCAGCCTTGACTCGGCAAAAAGGTCTCCACTAGCAGAGCCACCTCCAGTTCGCGATCCCCCGGCCTCACCAATTGCTCTCTCACCGCGGTCGAACTCGGCTGTCCCCTCAACTCTCCATTTTCATCCCGCATGGCACGGCACGTCACCACCAGCGCCACCTCGCTGATCGTCAGCATCCGGCCCATTCCCTGCGCATGATTGCTGCGGGCCGCTTGGTTACCCGGCACCCGCTGTTGAAGTGGCGACACCTGACCAAAGCCATTGTGCTCCACACCGGGGCACAGCACCGAAAACTGCATCTTGGCCGACAACTGCGGTTCCGCGCAATTGGCCGAGCGCAGGTAATCCATCATCGATAACAAAATCGCATCCCGATCCGATTCATACTTCGCCACAAAAGTCGCCTCCCCCCGATCCGTTGAACGATCAAATCCAGGAACAGGCCGATCCGTCAGCCGCTGCAAGTAGTCATACAATCTCCGGTTCGCCCCAGCAGCATGCACCTGAAAATCATTGCCCCCATTGCCCGGCTCCGAGCGCTGAATGAAGTAAGGCTGCCCCTTCACCATCGCCGCCATCGCCGCCTTGTGATTGAACACCGTATCGCGTCCAGTCTCACGATCACCCAGACTGGTGCCATTGAGCAGCGTCTGCGCATGCACCGGCCACAACGCCACACGCGGCGTTCCAAAGAGCGTCGTCTCTGGACCACTGCTGTTCGTCGTCAAAAAGAAACGCCGCTGAGCCAAACGCGACTTCACTTCCGGGTGCCTCTCAAAGAACCGACTGCGTCTCCGCTCACCCGCAGGCGGTGTGCTGCTGTCATCCCAAAAATTCGGAAACCGTGCCGCGTTCACATGATCAAAATTCAACTCACCCACGGCCGCATAACGCGGCTGCCGGACCGACTCCTGCGGTTCCAAAGGCCACAGCGTTTTCCAATCCGCTTCCAAAGTGCCCCCGAGAGACGTGCGCTCCTCCATCTCCGCCACCGTCAGCCGTCCCAGCCGCCACAGATCACGTGCATCCTCCACTTCCATCGCCTGCATCAAGGGGTTCTCCATCGCAAATCCCAACGGCGTGATCCGCCGCTGCGGCAGCAGCACACTGCTCAGACAAACCCCCGCCGGATGCCCGGCGTGACGCATGTACTCCAAGCGTGACGGCACTGTTGCCGCCAACGCCCGCTCTTGCCTCGTGTCCGCGCGCGGCGTGTCCCAAAAAGCGCCCTCCGCCGCCGTGTTGATGTTCACCTTGCTCGTCTCATCGTCCACCCAAAACGCGAACCGCCCCACCATCGGATTGTCCTGGGTCGCCCGCGCACCATTGGCTCCTTGAAAGCGCCCCCCCGCATCCAGAGTACCGAGCGTCCCGTCTTGGAGCTGATACACCCAGCGCACTGGCATGGGCAGCCGCTGAAGAGCGTCTCCACCGCCGCTAGGTCCGACCGCGCCATTGACCTCGTCGTATTGAAAACCCTCCACCGCGAGCAACGGATCTTGCGACCACGCCCGGGGATCGATCACCGGAAAGCGCTTCTCAGTCGTCGTTAGGTAGTAGGGCGCATTGATATCGACAAACTCCTCCGTCCGATGCTCCCAGTCACCCGGCACATCCGCCGCCACCCCGTCTAGGCTGGGCACTTGCATCATCTCCGCCGTGTACAGTTTGAACAACCGATTCAAACTGCCGTCGCGGTTGTGAACTCGGATGGCACCCGGTTGACTCGTCCAGGGCATCGGGGTCTGATCGGGAAACTCAGCACCCGTCGCGTCCCGCAACTGAGCCAAAGCCACGTTGAGCGCGTTTTGCGCCGTCATCTCCGCGCGCATCCTTCCCATATCGATCGCCGCTTC
>JBIIUD010000360.1:0-4271 GCA_044340175.1 Verrucomicrobiaceae bacterium | reverse complement strand
TAGCTCCCGGTTGAAGGTCGTTCGTCACTCATGCCGCCCGCCCTTCCGCTTCCACTGCCACCACCTTCAGTGCCCGCAGAAACACCAGCGAGCAACTGATCTGCTCTTCTGCCAGCCCCGTCAACCTTGCCACGGCCCGCCGATACAGCGCCAACTGCGGCGCATAACCCGCTGCCTTTTCCTGGAGCGCCGCGTCATCCGGTGCCTCGTCAGTTTTGAAGTCCAGGATCTGACCGCGCACGAACTGCCCCGCCGCATCCCGCTCCAGCACCACCCGGTCAAACACCCCCGAAACCCAATCCCCCTCATCAATGAAGTCAAACGGCTTCTCCCGCCACAGCACTGCATCGCCAGACGGCTGACAAAGCGCTGCCTGTCCCGCCGCACTCTCTAGCAGCGGTAACACCAGCGCCAGCGCACGCTCAGAGATGACTTCCCCTTCAACCACCAAACCCCGCTCTTGCCAATGAGCTAGCAGCGGGGCCACCGACTGACCCGGCACCCACCACGCCACCTCCGCCATCAACTCGTGCACTCGCGATCCCAAATGCCGCCCGACATCACGTCCGGGAGAAAACAGCACTTTGCCTGGCACTTGGAAACTTTCCTCCCCCGAGGGCGTGCGCCGCCTTTGCGAGGGTTGATTTTGATGAATCAGCTCTCCTAACGTTCGAACTCCCTCACTCGCCTCCACGGCAACCTCAGATCCCTCAGCGTGCGCCTCATGATGGACATACCAACGTGCGTCCCCCGTTTGCCATTCCAAAACCAAAGGCTCCCCCGCCACCTCCACTTCCACCGCTGCTGCGGCCCCTACTCTTCCAGACAAACGGCGACGCAAAAACAACTCCTCCTTCATCGCCTTTGGCTCAGCAGGCGGTTTCGCCGCGATGAAATACAGACCTCGTTTCGCCCTCGTCATCGCCACATACAATCGGCACAGTGACTCGAAGGCCCCCTTCTCCTTCGCTTCCTTTGCCTCCGCACTGAGCACGTCATCAATCTGCACGAATGAGGCATCAGGTGCCTGCATCACCCACTCCGTATCCCCACGCTCCCGCTTCACTACCCAGGTGCGGGGTCTTAGCGCGTCCATCGCCGTTCCCCCCAGATCAGGTAGGATCACCACATCAAACTCCAGCCCCTTTGACTTGTGAATCGTCATCACCTGGATTGCCTCCCCCTCACTCAGTTGGCTCACCGTGTGATCGCGCGCACCCTCAAGAAAGAGATCCATGTCCCGGCTCCCGCTCTCATCGAAGCCACTGGCAAAATCCAGCAGATGCTCCACCCGCCCCTGATGAAACGCATCCAGCGCCACACCCTGCTGCTGCATCAGTTCCAGCACTCCTAGCACCCATGCCGCAAAGCCCTTTTCATACACCTGTCGAGAGCAGTCCACACCCGCCTTCCAAACACTCTCCTTCTGCCCACCCAAGACCGCTCCCAGCGGCGTCATCAGCAGGTGCTCCAGCGCCAGGGTGTCTGCCGGATGCGCCGCCAATTGCAGCAAAGATAACAGGGCCAGTGTCACGGCATTGTCCTTGATCGGCGTGATCTTTGAGTCCGTCACCACATTCATCCCCGTCAACGCCCGTAGCACCGCCGTCAGTGCTGAAGCCTTTTTGTTTGAGCGAATCAACACCGCACAAGTCAAGCCGCGCGACAGCGGATCAATCTCCTTTAATAGAGCTGCTGTTGCCCGCTGCAAGGGATCCGCTTCCTCCGCCGCATCCTCCACTACGGTTTCATCTTCCGTCTCCTCAGACCGCTCAGGCTTCTCGGAAGCTTTGGTCGAATAAAACTGCACGGCACCCGTGAGCTGTGTGTTCGCCGCCTCATGCGCAGTGAATTCCCACTCCTTGGTGGAACCAGGCAGCAGATACTCGAGCGCGGCAGTGTCCTCAAATACCGCATTGACCGCCTCCAGGACGGGCTGTGCGCTGCGGTAGGACTTGGCCAAGGTACTCACATGGATACCTCCCGGTTGACCCTTCTGCACCGGGCGCAGACGCTTCAAATCGTTGAACAAACCCGGCTCCGCCTGCCGCCACACATAGATCGACTGTTTGATGTCACCCACCGCAAAGAAACTGCGATCTCCCTCCTGGTCCTGAATCACCTCATCCACCAAGCGCTGCGTCACCCGCCATTGGCTGAAACTGGTATCCTGAAACTCATCGAGCATCCAGTGGTCGAACCGGCCATCCAGCCGAAACCACAAATCTTCCTGCGGCCAGCGCGTGCTTTCATCCTCCGCCCGCTGACGAATCAGTCGGGGAATGTCCGCAAACGATAGATGCCCCTGCGCACGCACTTGCCGATCATAGCGCTGCTCGTAGCGATCCAAAAACTCGGCCAGACCCACCGTGCGGTGCGCCCTCACCAGCAACTCTCTCCGCAGCAACAGACCTGCCAATCGCAACCACGCCTGCGTGGCAGTTCCGTTCAGCTCGACTTTGTTGCGATACCAATTCAGCTTGACCGAACCCGCCCGAAAATCTTCCAGAGACTCCGCCGTTCGGGCTAGAAAATACTTCACCGTCGCCGGGGGTTTGGTGGCGACTTGCAACTGTGAGATCTCCTCCGCCAGTGATTCAAGTTTGGTCATCCCACCCTCTTTCATCGCCGGAAAAGCGTCCCTCAGCGCCTGCAGCGCTTCTTGGATCGCGGTGCTCGTCGCCACCTCGGCCTGTAGAAAAGCGGCTCCCCAAACGGCTGCCGGATTCCCCCAAGCTGCCATCCCTGCACTGCCCGTCCACAGCTCGTGATTTTCAGTCACCCACGTCCTCAGCGTCTCCTCCGTGCGCTTCTCCTCATTGCCAAAGCTGGCACGTTTCACGGACTCCAGCAGCAGTCGAGTCGTCTCCTCCTCAGCCTCATCATGCAACTCGTCCAGCAGCGCCTCCAAAGTGCGCTCCTGCATCAGCCCCGCCTGTGCCTCATCCATCACGGCCGCGCCCGAAGGCAATCCTAACTCAAGCGGAAAGCAGGTGGCGATGGAGGCAAAAAAACTGTCCAGCGTGCCAAGCCGCAAGCGATGCATCCGGCGCGTTAATCGCCGCAAAAGCGCCGCATAATCGACGTCTCTTGGCACTGGTGGCGAGAGATCGGCAAAGTAAGCGTCTGCCTTTTCCTGCCCGCTAGCCAGCGCCGCCAAACGCGTCAGGATGCGACTGAAAAACTCTCCCGCAGCCTTGCGGGTGAAGGTCATCGCCACGATCGTCTCCGGCTCCACCCCCAGCGCCAGCAGGTGCAGATACCGCCGCACCAGTTGAAAAGTTTTACCCGAGCCAGCGGAGGCGGAAATGAGTTCGTGATGCAGGGAAAGCATGGGCATGACCATCAAACAACTCCGCCTCAAGGCAAGCCCACACTTGAAAAGACCTCACCGCCAAGTTGGAGTCAAGGCTTTAGCCGATCATTCCGCCCGAGGAACGCAGCAGGAAATCGCTCAAGAACCGCTCCTCGTTCGTTGTTCACGACCTGCGCGTGTGACCTGCACAGACGCAGCCCATTCGACAGAGGAATGGGGACAGAGGAATGAAACGTGAGCATTGTTGGAGTCAAGGCTTTAGCCGATCATTAAGGGAGCCGACTCCGCTGCAAAACAAACCACGCCCCACGAAAAACAGCCCCACCGTTACCCCCGCGTGATGAACTCATCTGTATTCAAGAGGATCCGCGTCGTAGCCGCCAGCGCCGCCCGCTCCACCGACACCTCCCCACCCGCCATCGCCTTCACTTCCTCAGGTGAGGCGTGTTCATAGTGATAGCGCGCCTCTTTCAGCAGTTTCCCAAGACTCGCCAACTCCGCCTCACTCGGCGGGCGTGAAAGACAGAGACGAAACGCCCAGGCCAATTTGGCTTCGTCGTTCTTCAGCGTCGCCTCCGCCAGCACCCGCCCCGCCAGCGCCGTTGCGGCCTCGACATAGGACTCTGCATTCAAGGTCGTCAATGCCTGCAGCGGCGTGTTTGACACCGTCCGCCGCACGTTGGTCAAATTGGCATCTGGACAATCAAAAGTCATCAACTCGGGATGCGGAGCGGTGCGCTTAAAAAAGGTGTAAAGCCCACGCCGATAGCGGTCCTCTCCCTTGCTGATTTCCCACTTGAAGTTCCCGGCATAACTCAGTTCCGCAATGTCCTTGGGCATGGGCGGAAACACACTGGGGCCACCGATCTTGCGGGAAAGCAGACCCGCCGCAGCCAGATGCAAATCCCGCACCACTTCACCCTGCACCCGCAGCCGATTCTGCCGCCAAAGCAGC
>JBIIUD010000359.1:0-4274 GCA_044340175.1 Verrucomicrobiaceae bacterium | reverse complement strand
CAATGAGAGCGCGCGTTTTGCGGTCGGCGAGTTGGGAGCGGGCTGGGGTGAAGTAATTGGAGAGTCGCTTGCGCAGATCCCGCGCTTTGCCCACGTAGATCACACGATTCAGTCGATCTCGCATGACATAGACGCCCGGTTGGTGCGGGACGTCGCGCAGGCGGGCACGGAGATCAGGTTTTTCGCGGGGGATCATGGGGATGGAGAGGGTCAGTGTGGCGGCAAGAGGTCAAATGAGCAAGGAGGTTGCACGACGGGTCGAGTGAGGTGAGAAATGGGAGTGCCTTCACTGCCCCATCACCAATGTCATGATTACGCCGCACTCGCGGCTCGCTGGCGTGA
Source organism: Verrucomicrobiaceae bacterium (assembly GCA_044340175.1). Taxonomy (GTDB): domain Bacteria; phylum Verrucomicrobiota; class Verrucomicrobiia; order Verrucomicrobiales; family Verrucomicrobiaceae; genus JAGRPD01. The sequence continues at coordinate 3,932 of JBIIUD010000359.1, read as the reverse complement.
TTTGGCAAAACGAGCGGGTTTAAAAGTGAATGAGCTCTGCCGAGTGGAGGGTCAGCGGGTGCTGTGGCTAGAATCGGCGGCGGCGCGGGCGGGGCAGGCGGTGATTTATCTGTCTGCGGGCATCCATGGCGATGAGGCGGGAGCTACTTCTGGCTTATTGCATTGGGCGGAGGCCAATGAGGAACGGTTGGGTGCCGAGGCGTTCATGATTTTTCCTTGTCTGAATCCTGTGGGCTTGCAGATCAACACTCGGGTGGACGGTCGCGGGCTGGACTTGAACCGACGCTTTCATCTCGAGGATGACCCGGTCTGTGGTGCCTGGCTAAGGGTCCTGCGTGAGCGGTCGGTGCGTCTGGGCATCTGTCTGCATGAGGACTATGACGCGCAGGGGATGTATGTTTATGAACTCAGTCGATTGCCGAAAGGCTGGAGTGGCGAGATTCTCCAGCGCATCACCACTGCGCGGATGCCGGTGGACGCTCGGCGGCGCATTGAGGGGCATGCCGCTGTGGCTGGCGTCATTCAGCGGCGTCGATCTCCGCAAGGTCTGCCGGGTTTGCCTGAGGCCGTCGCTCTCTACCAACTTGGCTGCCAGGTGTCCCTCACGTTCGAGACGCCATCTGAGTTTGCTCTAGAGGATCGCGTTCAAGCTCAGGCTGACTTTCTGGAGACCGCACTCGAGTGGAAGCGTGGATGGTGAGGCGAAAATGGATTCGGCGAGGAAGGCGGGTCGATCCAGTCTCAAGCCGGGCATGATGGCAAATTGAGGGGGCGTTTGTGAAGCACGCAGCATGATCTGAAGCTTGTCAGATGAGGGAGTTGCGCGGATGGTGTCGAATAATGAGTAATGAGCCCGACGAAAAGACCAGTGACACACCGCCAGCCACGCCGCCGACACCGGACGAGGTGACTCGGAAATTGGAGGAGTTCATCAAAAACACATTGGGTGGGCAGGTTTTGTTCACAAGGATGGATACCATGGACGGATTGCGCCCAGAGGAAGGCAACTCAGATGATTCAGGTGCCGATGTCCAAGAGGCGGAAGGGGATGAACAGCCATTTGAGTTTCAACACAAACCGCGAGAGATCAAAGCGCACTTGGACCGCTTTGTGATCCGCCAGGACGAGGCGAAAAAAGTGCTGGCGACGGCGGTGTGTGACCATTACAACCACGCGCGGATGATGGCTGAGGCGCGGAGGCAAGGCCAAGTGCTTGAATTCACCAAGCAGAATGTGTTGATCGCTGGACCGACAGGGGTGGGTAAGACCTACTTGGTGAAACACATTGCGGAATTGATCGGTGTGCCGTTTGTGAAGGCGGATGCGACGAAGTTCAGTGAGACCGGCTATGTGGGCGGAGATGTGGATGATTTGGTGAGGGATTTGGTGACAAAGGCTAACGGGGACGTGACCTTAGCGGAGCACGGCATCATTTACCTGGATGAGATCGATAAGCTGGCCTCTGGGGGCGGCGAGAGGATCGGCCGGGATGTGAGTGGTCGGGGGGTGCAAACGGCTCTTCTGAAGCTGATGGAGGAAACGGAGGTGCCACTTTATGCGCCCAATGACATGCGCTCTCAGATGCGGATGATGTTTGACGCCCGAAAGGGCCGGACAGGTCGGGAGGTGATCAACACAAGGAATATCCTCTTCATTGTGAGTGGCGCGTTTTCAGGGCTGGAAAAGATCATCAAGAAACGGCAAAACACGGCCGCCATTGGCTTTGGTGCGGCATCCGCCGTGGGGGTTATTGAGAACGAAACGGAAGCTCTGATGAAGGAGGCAGGGACGCGGGACTTCATTGACTATGGATTTGAAGCGGAGTTCATCGGGCGTTTGCCGGTCAGGGTGGTATGTGAGCCGTTGAACGCGGGAGATCTCTACCAAATCATGGCCACCTCTGAGGGAAGTCTGATCCGCCAGTATGAACGTGAATTTGCTGCCTATGGTATCCGGGCCCGCTTTGAAGATGAGGCGCTGCGTCTGGTGGCAGAGAAGGCCGTCGAAGAAAAAACGGGCGCGCGCGGACTGGTGACGGCCTGGGAGCGCATCCTGCGGGATTTCAAGTTTGAACTGCCTAGCCTCGGGCCTGTGGAATGGACGGTGAGTGAGTCTGTCGTGCGGGAGCCAGCGGCAGCTTTGGCGGCCTGCTTGAGTCATGCTCAAGTGGTGCACATTGACCCGCGCAGTGAAGAGGTGACGGCTTTTGCCCGCTGCTTTGAGCAGGAGCATGGGCAGAGATTGGTCTTTCAAGGGGACGCGGTGACCTCCCTGATCACCCGAGCGCAAAGGGAGGGAAAGGGGGTGGCGGAGCTTTGTCAGCGTTTGTTTGAGAATTACCCTTTTGGACTGCGTTTGGTGACGGGGTCGGAGGGCGGTGGGGTGTTTGAACTGGGTGCCAACGAAGTGGCGGACCCCGATCGGTATTTGAGTGATTTGGTGGTCAAGAGTCATCGCCGAACATCAGGAGCCTCGGCAGAGATGAGGTCACCGGAGACAGCTGCGGATGAAAACAACAAGGAGGCCCATGAGGGCTAGAAAAGTGTTGGCTTTGGCCGCAGCAGGGCTGGTCATTGGCGGTCTTTTCGCCTTTGATCAAGCAGGGTTAGGCGCTCCTCTTGAGCGGGGGGTGGCCTCGGTGCTCAGTTCTTGGCTCAGCGCCGAGTCGTGGTCGGTTTATCCAGGGCTGAAGTTGGGTTATGCTGCCTTGATGGCGTGCTTCGCAGCTTGGTTTTGCTTGGATCTGCCGCATGCTTCGAGGCGTGCGGGGTTCTTGCTTGGGCTGGTATTTCTGACTTTGACACTCTGCCCAGTGCTCGGACTTCAAGGGGTGCTTTTTGAGCCGTTCACAAGTGTGTTTGCGATTCTGATTTCTGGTCTGGGAGCGATAACCCTAGCCGGCGCGACTGGGGAGCGCAGGCGGCATGAACTGAGGCGCTTTTTTGTGGGGCGATTGGATACGGCTGGATTCCAGGAGGTGCTCCGAACAGGGGATGGACGTCAGTTGACAGGGCGGCGGCAGGTGAGCGCGGTGACGTGCCAGATGCTCAATCACGCGGCGCTTTCCGGTGAGATGGAGGCAGAGGAATTGGAGGATTTTTCGTCGAGCTTCCTGAAGGTCGTGGCTGAGTTTTTGGTTTCTAGAGGAGGCTACCTGGATGAGTGTGATGTGCATCGGGTGCGGGTTCTGTTTGGATTTCCTAATGGGGATGAGAATCATGCGGTGTCAGCTGCACGGGCAGCGCTCGAACTGAAACAACGAGCCGACAATCTGGCCCAAGAATTGGAACATCGATGGCATAAAAAGCCCGTGATCGGGGCTTCAATCAGTTCTGGGGAGGTAACGACGGGACTATTTGGGTTCCGCGAGTTTGAGTTTTTCAGTGCGGTGGGTGAGGCTCTGGATTTTGGTGACGAATTGTGCCTGCTCAATGCGAACTATGGCAGCGGTATACTGATCAGCTCCGAGACGTTGGCAGCCTCACAAGAAGGTCTGGAAGTGCGCCCCATGGAGATGATCGAACGTGGCAAACCGGGCCATAAAGTTGAAATCTACGAATTGCTGGCTCTCAAGCATGGGTTAACTGAAGAGGCTGCGGTGGCTAGGGATGCGTTTTGGCAGGGCGTGATTTTGCTGCGCAAAGGAGAGGCGGCAGCAGCTCGGCGGCACTTTGAAAAAGCAGCCACGGAGGGCGTCACCGATGCACCGCTAGCCTTTTTTGCCGAATTGGCTGCCCGCAGTGTGTCCGCAGAGTCTTCGGAGGGAGTCGGGCGCGGGACCAAGTCCAAAGGCTAAAGGCGTGGCACATCCGTTCTGTTTTAACTCCGATTTTTATGGCTGGCGTTGATTATCCTGGACCCATTTTGAGGCTGATCTCTTTGCTGAGGGGATTGCCAGGGATCGGCCCACGCAGTGCGGAGCGGATGGCTTT
>JBIIUD010000358.1:0-4286 GCA_044340175.1 Verrucomicrobiaceae bacterium | reverse complement strand
AGGCGATCATTAAGCTATGGGGCCGCCCATGAAGTTCGCCGAAGGATGGACGAAGGATTGGGGACAGAGGAATGAAATGTTGGTGTACTTTTCCTCTACAGCGCACGCAAGAGCCCGCTCAGGCTCGTAGCCGAAGACGTCCGTCTTCCCCCGCGCAGCGCACAGAACCTGATGAGCGCAAGATGAGGATGAGTTGTTCGACTCAAGAGTTATGGTTTAGATGTAAGATCGTTTATTGAAATAGTATAAGACAAAGATTCAACATGGTTGACTGCAATAGGAGACGGGGGCGGGATATGACTTGCAATAGCGGTTGGGGACAGTCAGTTTGGGAGGTGTGAGCGCGACTTACCAGTATCAGCCGGGAGGCACGACGGTGACGGGGGTGAACCGTCCGTTGAGCGCTGTGGTGGGGGCTCCGGCAGGGGTGATGGAGGGCAGTCTGAGTCGGGATGTGGCGGGGCTGAAACAGGATGAGGTAGCTGTCTCTTCGGCTTTGCTCTTTGTTCTTCGTGAATGTGTACGGGGAGGGCGTCGCTTGGGCTGGTTTCTTGGGCGTGCCAGTGGCTGAATGATCGCCTAAAGGCTTGACTCCAACGGGGGGCTTCTGCATTCCATTCTGCTGCCCCTATTCTGTTGCCTATCTGCATTCGTTGCACCGGGGCGTGGCTTGGGCTGGTTTCATTGGCGTGCCATGGGCTTAATGATCGCCTAAAGGCTAGACTCCAACGGTTTCATTCCTCTGTCCCCAATCCTTTGTCTATCCTTCCGAGAACCTCATGAGCAGCCCTACAGCTCAATGATCGCCTAAAGGCTTGATTTCAACGGCCCCATTCTACTGCTTATCTTCACAAAAAAAATCTGTAACCGCCCTCACCCCGCCGGTGTAACACCCTTTAACACTGCCTGCTCATGCACCCTGCCGATTCCCCTCTCTCCAAACTGACCCGCGCGGCACGCCGGGCTGAACTACCTTTGGATGAGTCACCGCCTTTGGGCTTCAGCACGCGCGTGCTGGCCCAACTCACGGCGGATTCGGCCGCGCTGCTCTGGGAGCGTCTCGGCTGGCGCTCGCTGGCCTGCGCCTGCATCGTCACGCTCGGCTGCCTCTGGTGGGACACCACGAGCGCCCCGCCCGCCGAGGATGATTTTTTCATCTCTGAACTCACCGCCACCCCTTTCCAACCATGATCTCCTCCCGCAGCCTCCGCATCGCTCTCTGTCTGGCTCTGCTTTTTGCCGCGGGCGCCTTCGCGGGCTCCACCTTCACTCATGCCAAAGACCGCCGTTGGCTGGCCAAACAAAACCTGCTCCTGCAAAGCGCCGAAGACTCCTGGCTGCAACGTCTCCACGATCGTTACGCCGCAGACCTGGGCATGACGGAAGACCAGATCACCCAGGTCAAGCCCGCCATGGAAAAAGCCCGGCAACAGTTCCGCTCCGTTCGTGAAGACGCCAGCCAACGCGCCCGCCAGATCATGAATGAGCTTTATCACTCGGTGCAAACCGAACTCACGCCTGAGCAGCAGGCGCGCTTTGCCCGCCTCGTCAAAGAACGCCACGCCCAACGCCCCCAGGAAACCTCAACTCCCCGCTAAGACCCCATGAAAAAAGCGCTCTTTATCATTCTATTCAGCCTCGTCGGCATCGCCGTCTGCCTCATCGCCGCTCAGCCTGGGCTGGAGAAGTTCAATCAATTCGACCGCGATGGCGACGGCATCCTCACTCGCGAGGAAGTGCCCTACCCGGCCGTTTTCAATCGGCTGGACCTCGATCAAGATGACCGCGTCACCCGGGCCGAGGCGCTCAAATCCCTCGCCACCCCTCTGCGCAATGCGCCTGCTGAAAACGAAGCACCTGGTCTTCCTCTCGACAAAGTCTTCGCTTACCTGGACCGCAACAAGGACAGCCAGCTCGACCCCGAAGAACTCACCGACCCCGCGCACCGCAAGCGACTGGACACCAACCAAGACGGCTTTGTCACCCTAGCCGAGGCCCGCGCCATCATCGGTGAGACCGTGCCGCGCCGTGTTCTCGGTGCCAATTTCACACTGCCGGAGACATCCGCTCCGTCCACCGAAGACGTCGCCAGCCTCAAAGAACAACCGCAGCTCCTCAAAGGCACGGCCCACGGCATCGGACGTCTGATCCCAGCACTTGCCCTCAAGGACCTAGAGGGCAAACCCGTCACGCTCGGGGGCCAGACCACCGTCATCGCCCTGTTCAGCGCCACCTGCCCCATCAGCGGCAAACTGGGCCCTGAACTGGCTCGGCTGCAAAAGGAATGCGCCGATCAGAGCGTCACCTTCCTCCTGGCCAATGTCTTTCCCAGCGAAGAAGCTGAAGAAGTCCGCGCCTTCCTTGCCAAGCATCAACTCACCGCCCCCGTCATTGCCGACCAAGACAAAGCCCTCCAGCACGCCCTCGCCGCCACCACCACCACCGAGGCCTTTCTGCTCGACGCCGCCCGCACCCTTCTCTACCGGGGAGCCATCAACGACCAATACGGCCTCGGCTATGCCAAAGAAAAACCCACTCGCACCTACCTGCGGGATGCCCTGACCGCCTACAGCGCCGGGCGCCCCATCAAATACACCGCTACCACTGCGCCCGGCTGCGCGCTCGATCTCAAACCCCAGCCCGCCGTGGCCACCACGGTCACCTATCACAACCAGATCGCCCGCATCCTGCAGACCAACTGCGTCGAATGCCACCGTCAGAACGGTCTGGCCCCGTTCCCCCTGGAAACCCTCAAAGACCTGACCGATCACGCCGGCATGGTGCGCAAGCAGGTCGAACGCGGCGCCATGCCGCCCTGGTTCGCCGCCGAATCCGCCCCCGGACATGAGAGCCCCTGGGCCAATGACCGCTCCCTCAGCCCGCAGGACAAGGCCGATCTCCTGGCTTGGCTGGCCAGCAGCGACCGACCCGCAGGCAATCCCCAAGAAGCCCCTCTGCCCCGCGCCTTCACGGACGAATGGTCCATTGGCAAGCCGGATTACATCGTCCAACTGCCGCGCCCGGTCAGCATCCAGGCTGAAGGCACCATGCCCTACCAATTCATCATCGCCGAAACCACCCTCACTGAAGACAAATGGGTGCAAGGCTACGAAATCCTGCCCACCGACCGCAGCGTGGTGCACCACGTCATTGTCAACGTGCATGAAAAAGGCAAAGGCAAGATCCGCGACCGCGATGAAGGCACCTCTGGCTACTGGGCCGCCTACGTCCCGGGCAACAGCAGCAAAGTTTATCCCCCCGGCTTTGCGCGCAAACTGCCCGCCGGAGCCCGTGTCAGCTTTCAAATCCACTACACCCCCAATGGCAGCGCCACCACCGACCAGCTGCGCATGGGCCTGGTCTTCGCCGCTGAACCCCCGCGCTATGCAGTCAACACGCTCCAGCTTTCCCAGCACAGGCTCGACATCCCCCCTCAAGCCGCCGACCACGTCGAGACGACCTCCAAAAAGCTGCCCATCGATGTCACCGTCATGAGCTACGTCGCCCACATGCATGTCCGCGGCAAAGCCTTCAAATACGAAGTCACCCATCCCGATGGCAAAAACGAAGTGCTTTTGGACATCCCGCGTTACGACTTCAACTGGCAACTCCGCTACGACCTGAAGACCCCGCTCACCATTCCACGCGGCAGCACCGTCAAAATCACCGCCGTCTTCGACAACAGCCCCGCCAACCCCGCCAACCCCGATCCCGACAAACGCGTCCGCTGGGGCCAGCAGACCTTTGACGAAATGATGATCGGCTATTTCGAGACCTTCACCGCCTTGTAAAACCAAGGGCCTCCACCGTCCCGACTGCGGCAAAATCCCCTGCACGCCCCCTCGTCTGCGGAGCGCACGACTCTGTCGCGCCCTTTTTCTGCGCCCAAATCATGTGAAGATTTTGTTTTCCTTGCGGTAAGCATTGACAGAGAAAGCCGCTTCACGGTAGTTTCAGCTCTCTCTGTTCAAAAAATAAACAATCACCTGGCGGCCCTGCCCCTCACGACACCGAATTTCCCGCATGTATTCCAACGAAGAGTATCTCCTCGAACTGCTTCAAGAATCTGGCCTCCTCGAAGAACGCGACATCGCCCAGGCTCAGACCAACAAGAAGCCCAATGACTCAACGCTCGAATTCCTCATCAAGACCGGAGGAGTCTCCGACGAGCAAGTCGCCCAAACCGTCGCCGTCAACTCTGGCATGGAGTACGTCGATCTGCATGGCTACTCCCCGCACCCAGGTCTTAAGGACCTCGTGTCGGTCGATGTCGCGCTCAAATACAA
>JBIIUD010000357.1:0-4299 GCA_044340175.1 Verrucomicrobiaceae bacterium | reverse complement strand
CCCATCGGAGGAGGCCGCATCCATGATGGTGTTGAGAACCGCCATATCGCCCTGAGCATTGCGGAGAATCAATTCGTAGTCGCGCCCCTCCACCAACCCGGCTTTGGCCAGTCCGTCCTGGATGCCCTTGCGATTCATCTCCACGACGGGAGTGTCGAGGTACTCGATCAGGTTGATCTTAGCAAGGCGCCCCAGCGGCGCGGTAGCGGCGGCATTGGCCGGAGCAGCCGCCGAATCGGTCTTGCGGGCGGTTGACTGACGAGCGGCTTCAGCCTTGAGTTCCGGCGGGAAGGTCAGGCCGAACTGCCGTGCGAGAGCTTCGTCTAGAAAAACCTGCTTCTCGATGACGTTCTCGATCGGGATCGTGGCCGGGCTTTCGCCGAGCAAGACCCGGGCGACGGGCTTGGCGACGGCGTAACCGGGCTGGTAATACCCCAAGCCCACGCACGCAATCGGGCCGCGCCCAGCCGTCGTGCCATCGCCCGCGAACAACGGTAGCTTGCTGTCGCGCGCCACGCGGATCACCGCGTCCATCGCCTGCGCTACGGTGTTGTCATCGAGGATGCACAAGGCCTCGATCCCGCGCGCCGCTAGGGCCTGGGCTGCAGGCAGTACATCAGCGGGCGAGGATACCGTGACCTCCTCCAGCGTGATCCCGGCTTTCGCGAACAGCTCCCGCTCCACGCTCACCACCTTCACCGAGTTAGCCTCAGAATTGTTGTAGATGGCGCCGACGGATTTGATCCCAGGCATGGTCTGCCGGATGGCGTCCAGGATCGCCTCCACCGGCGGGAACGAACCGATGCCGGTCACGTTGGGCAGATGATCGGTGAACGACACGCCCGCACCGGCAGCGATGGGGTCGCTGCAATACGTGAACACGATCGGCTTGTGTTTCACAAAACCCACCGCCGCACTGATCACCGGCGTGCTCATGGGCAGCACCAGGTCCACGTCCGAGGAATCGAAGTTCTGCAGCATCCCCGGAATGTTGGCGATCTCCGCCTGCGCATGCGCCATGCGGATCTCCAGGTTCTTGCCTTCCACGAAACCGAGCTCCTTAAGGCCATCGACAATTCCCTGACGGCACTGGTCTCCGGCGGATTCGGGCGCAAAAAAGGCCAGACCGATCTTGTAAACACGCCCAGGCTGTGGACTGAGCGGGAGGGCGGCCGCCTTTTTCTCCAGCATCGGCAGTTTGGTCTCGGTGGCAGTGATGAAACCATCCGCTTTTTCCTTGAGATCGGCGGGGATTGTCCAGCGATCCTTGAGACCCGTCAGAGCAGTTTCATTGTAAAGGAAAACCACCGGAACGTAGTTATCGACGGGGATCTCGGCGGGATTTTTGCCATCCAGCACATCGGCAGCGATTTCCCCGGTGTGCCTACCGATATCGAAGTAATTGGCCCCCAGGTCGAACAGCGCGCCGCTCTTGACCGCAGGCGGCAAGACCGTGAAGACCGGAATACGAGCCCGCCGGCAAGCATTGATGACCTGGTCGGTGGCCGTGGAAACCGCGACATCACCGCTGATCCACAGGCACTCGGCCCCCCGGGCGATGACCGAGTTCACCGATTCGACGACAGCAGTGCTGTTCTCGGCGTTGCCCTCGATCAACTCAAGGCCCAATTCGGCGCAGATTTCGCGGGCCAACTTGGTTTGAACCAACGAATTCACCTCGGCCGCGTTCCAGACGAGGCCGACCGACTTCAGCCCAGGATGCATGCGCTTGACGGTCCGGAACGACTGCTCCACCGGCTGGATTGAGCCTGCGCCCGTCATGTAGGGGGGATGATTCAGGTGGTTCGCGGGATCAATGCCCACGCCCGCCGCATAGGGGTCCGTGACAATGCCAAAGACGTGACGAGTGCGTGCGCCGTTGCGGTTGGCATTCGCGACCGTTTGCAGTGAAACGGTGCTGGCTGTCAGAATTAGGTCATAATCACCCGTAGTCACCTCGCGTGCTATGGTGTTCGCGGTTCCGATATCGCCTTCGGAGTTGTAGCGCCGGATTTTAATGTTTTTCCCCTCTTCATATCCGCGCGCTGCTAACGCCGTGAGCATCCCTTCAACGCCCTCATCAAGGACAACCAGCGAGGCGTGCTGCACGAGCGCGACACTGAGCTGCGACTTGGCGGCCGCCTCTGATTTTGCAGAGAGGCGTGATCCTTTGTCGCTGTAAAGCAACACACCCGCGGCCATTGCCAGCAGGCAGGTTCCCAGCGAGAGTCTCTTCAGGATTTCAAACATGAGCGTGTGAGTTTCGGATTGGCTTTTCCGGCGAGAGGACCAGTTTTTCCTTTGGAATTCAATGAATCCAAGGCTCGAACACTCGGGGAAGGCCGCTGAGCTTATTCGATTATGTCGCAATGGGAAGGAGTTTTTCGGGGTAGGAAGTCGATATCCACATGTGAGTAATTCTCTCAATTCATTTTCGAAGAAGGCCTACAGCATCGGGTTCGGAACCGCTGTAGGCATGGTCGGAGAGACCCGAGATTTCGAGCACTCCGGCCACCGGAACAGAAGCGTTGAGAAAGCGAGGACGGCCCTTTTGCTCCATCACGACTTTAAGAGCTTTCATGAGCAAGAGAACACCGATCGAGGAGATACAGCGGGTCGTAGACAGACCCATGATGCCTAGTGGCCAGTCGCCCGAGCAATGGGACAGAACTTGATTCTCGACCGCTTGGGTTCCGGTGAGATCGAGGTTTCCCTCCCGTTCAAGCGACCAGAGACCCCCTTGAAAAGCGCAGGCTAGGCAGGGGTCTTCTTGTACAGCGTCACCCGGTTTCGACCGTTTTTCCAAGCATAGTCCATTCGGTCTGAGAGTTTCCTCAGCAGGTGGAGGCCGAGGCCACCGATCGGTCGATCTTCGATCGGAAGATTCATGTCCGGCTCTACCTGCTCCAGGGGGTTGAAAGGATGACCATCGTCCTCCACCACGATGGTCATGCCATCCGGCGAAAGCTCGACTTGGACCTGGATGACGTGTTCGGCCTGGTCGTCGTAACCATATTTGATGCAATTGGTGACGAGCTCCTCAAGTGCCAACGTGGACAGGTAAGCCGCTGAAGGAGCCGCCTGCCGTTCCTCCAGCCAGCATGACAATTGGTCCATTGCCGCCGGTAGCGCCTCAAAATTGGCGACGACCTCGAGTTGGTATTTCGCGCTTATGGCAACATGGGGTTCAGCCAGTCATGGCTTTTCAGAAGTCGCAGAATAAACCGTGTCGGCAACAGGATTTTTAAGGGCGAATCGAGGACCAATGCTTGGGGTTAGAACAACCCCAAGGAAGCGAAGCCTGCAAGGTTCGGGTTCGGGTTCGGGTTCAAAGATTCCCATCAATCAAGAAAGCCTCCTGATTGGAGCGAATAACCGCCCAGTTCGGTAGAAGGCTGGTCAGCCAGGCCGTGCCGCCAGAAGCCTCCTGGATTTCATCCGGCGGCGCTGGGACAGGACGCACTTGACTTTCCTGGCAATCGGTTGTCTTTGGATTCGATCTCAGTCTTCGAATGCCACTCTGGCAATCACCTCCCGGCCGGAGCTGTCTAATGAGGTCTCCAAAACCGCGCTCGAAGATACTCACTCAATGTTCCTTCCGCGTTTCAGCAAGAGTGTCGGAACGTCCGAACCGCGCGAACCAACCGCTTCCCGTCGTGAGAACACGATCCTGTTCACACTGGCGGCGCTGCAGTTCATCGGTTTCGTTGATTTCATGATCGTAATGCCTCTGGGTCCGCAACTGCTCGCCGACCTTGGCGTTGATGCCCGGAGTTTCAGCTGGGTCGTTTCGGCCCACACGCTTGCAGCCGGGCTCACAAGTTTCCTTGCGGCTCCCCTACTGGACCGCGGATCGCGGAAACTTGTTTACATCATCGTTGCGACCGGCCTGCTTGTAGGCACGGCGGCGTGCGGGGCGGCCGGCAGCCTCCCGTTCCTACTCGCCGCGCGCTGCATCACGGGTGCCTTCGGCGGCGTGCTCGGGGCACTCTCCCTGACAATCGTGGTGGAGATGTTTTCTGCCGAGCGCCGTGGCCGCGCCATAGGGACACTGATGTCGGCCTTCGCCGTCGCCTCCGTGGCGGGCGTTCCCCTGGGCATTGCGTTGGGGGCAGGCCTCGGCTGGCAGGCGCCTTTCTTCGCGCTCGCCCTGCTCGGGCTTCCGTTGGTGGTACTGGCAGCGCGGTTGCTGCCGCCGCTGGCCGCGCCAGTGGACGACTCGCGGCGCGATTACCTGGCACACCTTTTGGAGACACTACTGAAACCTTCCCACCGACCTGCCTATGCCCTCGTTGCGCT
>JBIIUD010000356.1:0-4305 GCA_044340175.1 Verrucomicrobiaceae bacterium | reverse complement strand
GGCCATCGGACGGCTTGCCGAGGAAGCCGCTCTCACACCTCAAGCAACCCCATGGAAAGAACTGGCAGCGGCCACTCAAGTTTTCACTCGAAGCATCCGTCAAACCCTGGAAAAAACCATCAACGGGCCACTACCAAAGGAGAGTCTTGATGAACTTTTTAACCAGCATGATGTGGTCGTGAAGTTGATTCATGAACTGATCCTCGAAAGCACCGACCACTTGTCGCTCGTCGATCAAAAAATTGGTCGGCAGCTTCAGGATCTGGCCCAGGAATCCGCGCTGTTACTCGGTGCATGCTTCATTCTTGCCGCCCTGTGCGCCGCTGGCACAATCGCTCTCGTGCGCCAAAGCATTGGCCAGATCGAGTCCCAATCCCGAGAACTCAATCACGTCTCCTGGCACATGCTGCAAAGCCAAGAAGAAGCAGCGCGTCGCTTTTCCCATGAATTGCACGATGAGTTGGGACAGTCTCTCGCCGCTGTCCGCGCCAATCTTACACGCCAAAACCCCACGGATCCTGACTCGCTTCGTGCAGACAGTCTTCACCTCGTTGACGAAGCCATCGCAAACGTCCGAGAACTCTCACAACTGCTGCGCCCAGTCATTCTTGATGATTTTGGTCTCGATGCCAGCCTGCGCTGGCTGACCGAAAAGTTCGCCCAACGCACCCGCATTGAAGTCGCTTACCAAACCAACTTGGAAGCTCGCCTCCATAGCGACCTTGAAACCCATCTGTTCCGAATCGCACAGGAGGCACTCACCAACATCGCCCGCCATTCAGGTGCAAGCACCGTCTCGATCTCCCTGCAGGTCATCGATGAGAAACTGCAACTGGAGATCTCGGATAACGGCCGCGGTCTTCCCGAGCAACCTGTTCCCACACGCCAAAGCTTGGGCCTGATCGGCATGCGTGCACGGGCGCGCGAGTGCGGCGGCACCTTGGCAACGAGCAAGAACGCTCACAACGGACTCACCCTCACCATACTTGTCCCACTCAGACTCGCCGAAACGACCTTGAACCCGGATTTCGGTTGAAGGGCATCGTCCAAACGACACCCCTCTCAGTGCTTAGCGTTGTCCTTGTCGGTGGATCCAAACGCTTGCATCAAACGCTCTGCGGAAGCTGCTCGCCAAGCCACCAACTTCCCTGGCAGCACGCCCGCCGTCACCAGGAAAACAACACAGGCTGCCAGTGCCCAGCGCTCGCGTGGCAGCGCGTCTGGAATCCCAGGGACTTCATCCATCCGGCGACCCAAAAACAGATGTGAGTAAAGCCGCACCAAGTGGATGGCATTCAACGCCGTGGCAATCAAAAGTGAAAGTCCAAGCAGCGGATGAGAGGCCAGTGCCCCATGGAACAGGAGGTCTTCAGCGCAGTAACCTAAAGTGCCAGGCAACCCTACCAAAGCCAGTCCACAGACCAGGAAAAACACCGCCAACCTTGGAGCTCGCACGGCCAATCCTAGATAACCCTGCCCTGTGGCCGCACCCGTGCAGCGCACCTCAATCGAGCGCAGAATGCAGGCCAGACCGGTTGTCGCCGACGCCACGACAAGCCAATGCGTTAGTGCTCCGGTGATGCCCTCGACGTTACGACTGCCTAGTCCCGCCAAAATGAAAGCTGCCTGACTGACACTCAGAAGCGCCAGGATGCGCCGCGGTCTTTTTTGGCCAATCGCAGCCACCGACGCAAACAACGCCGTACCCAGCGCACCCAAGCTTACCCACTCAAGGATCTGCTGTGCTGTCTCTGCCAGATGCGTGGACTCAGCCCGCAATAGAATCATTGCACCGACATGACCATTGAACAACAGCACGTTGGGCAGCAGAGGGCCGTGGTCATAGGCGTTAAGAACCCACGAATGCGCAGGGAAAATGCCTTTTCTGAGTGCCACCGCCAAGATGAGGAATCCAAACGCCAACTCACGGGAGTTGGCAAAATTCTCGTTCCCAAATCCCGTCAAGGCTGCCGCCGTCGTCAGTGCAAGACAGCCTAACACTTGCACAGTCAAAGCAAAGCGATCGCGTCTTTGACCAAAGGCCCCGAGCATTCCAGGAGCGCAAGTGACCCACCAACCTAACACCATCCCAGCCAGCGTTCCCGCCGAATAAGCCATCGATGTTCCCACCAGGATGAACAAAATGCCAGAGACACTCGCCCCTTCAAGATCGCGCTTCGGCGCGGCCAACAGCGTTATTAAGGTAAGCACCGCAAACAAAACCAAGGGCGCGGTATCGAGCGAGTCCACCTCCAGCCAATCCGGCAGGATCGCGTCACCCAAGGCATGTCCAGACGCCGCCGCCATCCAACCTGCCAAACCCCACATCACCGCCGCAAACGCCGCCGCCATGCCCCCCCAAACTCGCGCACTGGACACTGAGCGCACTCGCAAGAGCCCCAGGGCAACAGCCAGCGGTGCTAGCAGCCCTACTGACAAAAAAGGAAAGCCAAGCTCAAACATGGACCTCCTCCTTTCCTGCTGATTTCGTCTTCATCAGCGGTGACGCACCAGGGGCTCGGGAGGCTCTCCACCGCTCCACCCAATCCGCTGGCTCAAGCCAACTGATCAACCCAGAGAACCAACGCACCGGACGCAGAAGAAAGCGTTCCAACAGCGCATCATAGCAGCCACGCTCCATGCCCACCGCATACAGCCACAGCTGCAACGACTTCGGAACAAAGCTATTGTAATGGGCACCCGTTTCACCCAAATCTCCCCCGGCAGCCGAGGTTAGGCGATGATAGTCGTGCAGCATCGAGGGGGCCCGCAGGAATTGAGCTGTCCTCACGACCGCGTGGCCCACAATGTGCAGCAGTGCCAACGTGGTCCAGCCGAGCCCCACCTCAGTGAAGATGATCCCAAGTTGCGTCATCGAAGCATAGGCCAAGGATGTCTTTGCATCGACGCAAGTCCGGTGAATGAGCGTCGCCAAGAGCGCGGTGGTCCCCCCGACGAAAATCAGAAACCCGGAGGCCATCCATGACTCCGCAATCAAAGGCTGAATACGAAGCAAAAGATAAGCCCCCGCATGCACCGAAATCGCCCCGTAGAAAACAGCGCTCGAAGGCGTCGGTCCCTCCATGGCACGCGGCAGCCAGCCCGAGAAAGGCCCTTGGGAAGATTTGCCACAGGCCGCCAGGATCAGCAAAAGACACAACACGCCAGCACCCGGTCCATGCATCTCATGCCCATGATGAGGCCAGTCCCCTGGAAAGAGTTCCTTCCAAAGCCCGGTTCCAAACCAATGGTGCGCTAGGAAAACCGCCGTCAGCATGAAGACATCCGCCACCCGATAAGTGCCAAAGACACGCAAAGCATTGCGCACCGGCTCTTTCCTCTGTTGGAAAAATCCGATCAATAACACCGACGTGATCCCCACCAATTCCCACCCCGCCACCAGCAAATCCAGAGACGCTGCGGTAAACAACAGCAGGGATCCAAAACCATACAAATGCAGCAACAGGAAAAAGCGGAAATAACCGGGATCACGATGCAGATAACGCACCGAAAACGACCCCACAATGCCCACCAGCACAATCGTCAGCGCGGCCATGGGCAGAGACAAACGATCGATCATCAATGCCAAAGGAAAGCCATAGTGCCCTACCTCAAACCAGTATCCAAAAGAGACATTCAGTGTCGGATAGCCCTGCCACGCGAGTTTCCACGCCAATAGCCCCACCGTCAGGGTCAACAGCGAGTAAGTGATCATCGTCACTCGTGCCAATACCCTCTCATTTCCGTTCCATCCCAATAACCAAGCGATCGAGAGCGCCAAAAAAACACAGCCCGGCAAAAGCACCAGCAAGCCTGTCAAAAGTTCCATATTCATATCACGTATTGTCCAATGCTTCCGGTTAAATTGCCGCCAAAGTTCATGCCACCTTCGGTTGGTGATGAGTCTTTTGTCTGGACTCAATGCGAGCGATCGGTAAATGCTCCCGTCTGCCCTGGTACCAGTCGGCCGAACAAACCGCCACTGGCAAAGGCTCCTCTTCACCCTCAAGTTTTTCAAAGACACCACTGCCTCGATAAACTTGGATCTCACCGCTCTCGTGATCAATCGTCGCGAGCCGAATCCATTGGTTGTCGACAAATTCTGTTAGCTCTGGATTCGCATGAATCACTGGCATCAGCCGTTCAGGCGTGGTCTCGATGACAAATAAAATCCGCACCGGCTCATGAATCTCCACCGTTTGCAAAGGCAGCCCAGTCAAGATATCCCCTTGATAACCATTCATCACCCCCATCAATCCAGAGATGTTGTGCGGCAGTTTGGTGCCACTGCCATAGCCCATGTTA
>JBIIUD010000355.1:0-4323 GCA_044340175.1 Verrucomicrobiaceae bacterium | reverse complement strand
GGCGTCCACCGTCATGAGCTTCTGTTTTTCGATGTCAGCAAAGCCGTTCGCCTCCTGATGCAGAATACCGTCCTTATTCGCCACCACCGTCACCACCCCAGCGACTTCATTGCGGTCGATCATTTCCTGCATCGCCTCACCAATGCCGGGAAGTTGGGGTGTGGCTGAGAAAGCGAGGGATGAGATGGTGAAAGATAGCAGGAGCGTGCGCATGGTTGGGAAAGGTGGACGGTGGGTGGGATAGAACGCTGAGATCTAGGCGGAGTTGTCAGCGGGTGGATGCAGGCGCTTCAGCTATTTCTCTGGCGGTAGGTTGAGCGCCTCGCGGAGGAGGCGGCGCTCTTCACGGGGGAGGGTGAGGAGGTGGGCGTCGTTTTTGTCCTTCAGCCAGGCGATGCCGGTGCGGAGGAGGCGCAGGGGGATGTCGAGCTGGTCCTGGTTCTCGGTTGGCAAGGAAGCGCGTGCAGCTTCCCAAGCCTCAATCCAGGCGTCCCAAGCGGTGTGGTTGAGCGGGCTGGAGGCGAGGGTGGGCAGGTGCTTCACGGCGGCTTCGCCGAGTTGGGGCAGACCGTTGAAGCGGGCGAAGTGGCCAGCGAATTCGGTGAGCAGCTCGGACCACCGAGCGGCATCGGTGGTTACAGCGAAGATGGCGGTAGCAACCTCACATGTCCAATATTGGAGTCGTGGTGTGCAGATGTCTTGCGTGACGTTTTCGTCTGGCAGAGTGAATAAAAGGCGTAGATCACGGAGGACTGATTCATGTTTGCCCTGGGCTGCGTAGCGAACGGCTCGATTGTTAAGTGCCCAGGCAATATCTGGAGACAGAGCACCAGGCATTTCGATGGCGTGGGTGTAGTCTTTGATTTCCTCAACGGTGCGCCCGGCTTCCCAGTATGCGATGCCGCGGTTGAGAAGCGCCTTGGCGACAATCTCAGGGGGTGCTCCCTGCAGTTCAATGGCACGAGTGTAGTCAGCGATAGCCTCGGCAGTTCGTTCGACATTATCCTGGCAGTAGCCTCGATTGTTAAGCGCCTCTGCGATCATTTCGGCTGATGAGCTTCGCAGTTCAATGACCCGACTATAGTCTGCGATGGCGTCGACAGTGCGCCCGGCTTGTGCGTACGCGGCGCCTCGAAAGTAGAGTGCCTTGGCGATCTCCTCCGATAGTGCTCCGGGCTGCTCAATGGTGCTGGTGTAGTCCCTCATGGCTTGATCAAGGCGCCCGGCAGAGTAATGGGCAGATCCCCGGAGACGTAATGCCATAGCGACATTAGCAGGCGTTGATTTTTCGTGTTCGATGAGCTTCGTGAAGACCTGAATGGCTTCGTCCCATTTTTTGCGGGCGATCATGATGCGTCCAAGACGCATCAAATCATCGACCTGGCCGTCTTGCGCTACAGCGCGAGCTTTTTCGAGAGCGATTTCATCGCATTGTTCCGGTTCAAGGAGGTCGAGATCACGGCGGAAGAGTTCGTGGCGCAGATTGGGGCCGCTGAGCAGGAGCTGGTGGGCGGTTTCGAGGTAGGCGCGGGCGGGGGAGTCGGCGGGACATTGGGCGAGGCGGTCGGCGAGTTCTTTTTGCTCATGCCAGATGCGGAGGAAGTCCACGATGAGGGCGAGGGGGCGGCGGTCGTGGGTTTCCTTTACCTGGAGTGCGAGGCGCATGAGCGGTTCGGCGAGTTCGTAGAGGACCTCGCGTCCGAGCGGGTGGCTGTCCACGTATCGGAACTCGCGGAGCTGCTTGAGCTGGCCGGTGATGGAATTGTGCGTGGTGAAGAGGCCCTCTGCGATGTGTTTCACCGGCACGGGGCTGTTGGCACGGCAGAGGAACTGGACGATTTCCCGTTGTTGCGGGCTGAGCCAGCGCAGACGCTCTTGGTAGTAACTGGTGAGCTGGCGGTCCACCATCTCTTCAAATGGACGCACGAGGTCATCCAGCGCGGCGGCATTGACGAGCAGATCGGAGAAGATGAGGTAGAGGCGCGGGTTTCCGCCGGCGAGGGCGCGGATGGCGTCCACTCGGGCGCGACCTGTGGGCGTGCCGAGAAAGTCGGCCAGATCGAATCGCTTCTGGAGCTTGGCGATGCGCGTCAACAGGTCGCGCGCGTCATCCACGGAGAGTGGCTGGAGGTGGCGGGTGTCAAAGAAGCCGAAGAAGGGTTCATCGTGGTCCGCGATGCCGTCAAAGAGCGCCTGGGCGGTGCCGACGGTAACAATGACGGGGTGGTTTTGCAGAAAGGCGCGCCAGTTCCGCTGCTCCGCCATGCTGAGACTGCGGAAGAGGCAGTCGAGATTCTCCATGAGGCAGACGATGATGTGTCCGTCGAGATTTTGCAGGAGATCGCGGGTGAGTTGCTCTTCGGCTGTCTTCGGGTCTTTGCCCGCCAGTTTGGAGATCGTCTCGGCAGGAAACTCTTTTGGGTAGCGTTCGCTGAGGCTGCGATAGATGGCCATGAGGAGGCGGAGGAAGCTGGTGGCGGTTTCGTCTTCATTCAGCCAAGCGATGCGCATGCGGTCTGTGAGAGCGGCGTCTTGGCTGAGGCGGTGCTGGATGAGGGTGACGAGGTGCGTCTTTCCCGCGCCACGCGGGCCGATGAAGAGCAGGTGGCGACGCTGGTCGGTGAGGACGCTGTCCCTCACAGAGGCCACGCTTTCGGAGAGGAGATCGCCGCGCTGAACGAGAATTTCTTCGAGATACTTTGGGTCTGTCCACTGGGGGGAGAAGTGACTGATGAAGGGGTGTTCGCTACTCATGGAGGTGGAGATTTACAGGTTGCGGTTGATCTTCCACCAACGGCGGATGAGCGGGAGGTAGAAGCGGTAGGCTTTCGCTTCATCGCGCGCCAGGTAGTGGTCCATGCAGAGGAGCTTGAGGTGATCGCGGAGGACTTCCTCATCGACTTCCATCTTGGAGCTGACCAATCTGCGGACATCTTGAAACGAGAGGGCTGAATCCTCCGAGCCAGCGATGGTGTCCAGAATGGCCAGCACGAGTTTTTCATGCTGGGGAAACACGGCTTTCACTCGCCTGCGGTAGTAGTCGAGGTCCCAGTCGCTGGTATCGGAGCGGAGTTCGGTCTCTAGTTCCGCCTCGATGAGCGCCGGAGTGAGGCTGACGCCGAGCGGCAGGCGGGCGGTGAGATTTTCGATGTAAAACGGCACGTGGCTGACCAACTCGGCCAGGGTAGCAGCTGAGATATCAGGTTCTGAGCAGCTAAGTCCGCGTCGGGCGAACTCCGATTTGGCAAACGAAGTCGCCGATTCTGGATTCAGTGGTCCAGGCTGGATGAGCTTCATGTGATTGAGCGGCGAGCCTTTGTAGCCGTCGCCCCACAGGCTGATTAAAACGTGATGGATGCCGATGGAGCCGGTCAGCAGGAGGCGGATGCTGTCGTGGCGCTGGGACAGTTCGCGAAGGAGGTCGAACACCTGCATGGCGATGTCTTTTCCCTGTCGTGTGGCGATGTTTTCGAGCATGAAGGGCACCTCGTCCCAAAAGAAGGCCATTTGGGTGCCGGGCAGTTCGGCTAGCGCCTCGACGATGTCGTCAAAGGTCATGCGCAGCACGTCCTTCCAGGGCGCGGTTTGGCCGTCTGGGAGCTTGAGGATGCCCATCACCTCAAGACCAGCAGCTTTGCCCAAGAGTGCGGACATCTTTCGCAGTGTCTGCCGCTTGCCTGTCAATACCGCGGCCGAGTCCTTGTAAACCAACGCCGCAAACTCCTCAGCCGTGTGGGTTCCCTCCAAGTCGGAAAACGCTGCGAGCCACCCTTTTGGAGGCTCCGCGTTTTGCCGATACGGCGCAGATCGTTCATGTAGAGGCTTTTGGAAGCGAGGGCGGTCCAGGTTTCGGAGATGAATGCGTCGCGACCGAAAAGAGCGATGGGGCGAGAAGACGAGGCCATGGACGCATCAGTAAAGCATTATACATCACAAGTAAAGGACTTTGAAAAAGATACCGTATCAAAAACAAAGTTAAACAACTCGAAAGTGATGAGGGCTGGGAATTTGAGAGGATTTGTGTGGAGGTGGGAGGCGCAGTTGGGGATGGCGGAGTTGCCGAGGATGTGGATCATTCGGCGAGCACCTTCACGACAAAGGGGTGCATGAAGGTGGCTAGACCGTGGCCCGTGCCCCAAACTTCGATTTTCCAGAGGACTTCGACGTTGCCTTGGAGGGACGTGACTGGTGCGTCGGAGGGCAGGGTGAATTCAAGGGTCTCGATCCACAGGTCTCCGGGCGCGACGCGGAGATGGGCGGCGTTGATGAGGGTATCCTGGTGAAGGGTTCGCTGCTCCAGGCGGGTGCTGGGGCGTCCGGCGG
>JBIIUD010000354.1:0-4328 GCA_044340175.1 Verrucomicrobiaceae bacterium | reverse complement strand
ACCAAGCGCTGCCGCATCTGGTCACCCTTGCCGCCGCTTACGATGGCAAAGACCGCCACGCTCTGGAAGCCTGGGGCATCGGCTGCGCCGGACGTGAAGCCGAAGTCTGGCAGGCGCTCAACGCCCGCCTCGGCAACGCTGACGCCACCGCCTGGACCCCAGCCTTTGCTCGACTTACTTGGCGATTGACCCCAGCCGCTGCCGTGCCCGCTTTGCAGAAACGCGCCACCACCGCCGCGCTGTCTGAGGCCGACCGCCGTCTTGCCATCGACACCCTGGCCTTCATCCCCGAAGCCGCCGCCGCTCAGGCCGTCATGGCCGTGGCCAAAACCGATGCCACCCCACTCAAGGACCACGCGCTCTGGTGGCTGATCAAACGCAGCACCGATGAGTGGGCTGCCTTTGGTGTGCCGGAACTCTTGAAACAAGAAGGCATCTTTGATCCCGACGCCGCTACCCTCGTCGCCGTCACCACACCCGAAGCTCCCACCAACCCGCCCGGCCTTGACGTGCCATCGGTGCTCGCCCTCAAAGGCGATGCCGCCAAAGGCGCCGCCACCCTGCAGCGCTGCTACATGTGCCACCAAGCCGACGGCACCGGGGTGGACTTTGGCCCGAACCTCACCGGCTGGGGTCGCAGCCAACCACCCACGGTCATCGCCGAAGCTTTGCTGAACCCCTCCAAGGACATCGCCCACGGCTTTGATGGCGTCCAACTCACCACCAAAGACGGCCTCACCATCCAGGGCATCGTGCTCACGGATGGCGACATCGTCATCATCCGCTCCCTCGGTGGCCAGACGCAGTATGTGCCCAAGAAACGCATCGCCAAGCGCGAGAAAATGACCCGCTCCATGATGCTCTCCGCCGCCCAACTCGGCCTCAGCGCGCAGGACATCGCTGACCTCATCGCGCATTTGCAAAAGTAGCAGAACAAGCGAAAGCACCCACCCCACCCACCCCACTCACCCACGCCCACCCCTGGACCGCCGCAGGCCCTCGGACTGCTGGGGTAATCCCCAGCTCTCCGTAAGACGCCCCCCTCACCCAAAGCGGTAAACGCTATCGCCATCCCCGCACTCCAAGAGCGCTGCACCCACCCCGCTCACCCACGCCCTCCCATGGACCGCCGCAGGCCCTCGGACTGCTGAGGTGATCCCCAGCTCTCCGTGAGACACCGCCCTCCCCCAAAGCGGTGAAGGCTATCGCCATCCCCGCACTCCAAGAGCGCTTCGCGCGCCTCTCGCTTCCCCCTTGCATCTCCCCCACCCCGCCGCAAGGATGCCTCATCATGGCAGATCGGCTTTTCCTTCTCGACGGCATGGCGCTCGTTTATCGCGCGCACTTCGCCTTCATTCGCAACCCCATCCTCTCCAGCGATGGCATCAATACCTCTGCCCTTTTCGGCTTCACCAACACGCTGCTCGACATCTTGCAAAACCAGGGCGCCACGCACCTTGCCGTGGTGTTCGACACCTCCGCACCCACCCCGCGTCACGAGATCTTCCCCGAGTACAAAGCCCAGCGTGAGGAGATGCCAGAGGACATCTCCAACGCCATTCCCCAAATCAAACGACTGCTCGAAGCCATGCGCATCCCAGTGCTGTGGCAGGACGGACTGGAGGCGGACGACATCATTGGCATCCTGGCCAAAAAGGCTGATCACCTGGGCATGGAGACCTTCATGGTCACACCCGACAAAGACTTTGGCCAACTCGTCACCGAGCACGTCAAAATTTACAAGCCCGGACGCCAGGGCAACGATGTCGAGATTCTCGGCCCGGCCGAGGTCTGCGCCAAGTGGGGCATCGACCGCCCCACCCAAGTCATCGACATCCTCGCCCTCATGGGCGACGCCGTGGACAACATCCCGGGTATTCCCGGCATCGGCGAAAAGACCGCCGCCAAGCTCATCCAGGAATTCGGTAGCGTGGAAAACCTCCTCGCTTCCACCGACCAACTGAAGGGCAAACAGAAGGAAAAGGTCATCGAACACGCCGACAAGGCACGCCTTTCAAAGGAACTGGCCACCATTTACCAGGACCTGCCCTTCGAGGTCGAACCGACCACGCTCGCCCTGCAAAACCGGGACGATGACGCGGTAAAAGCGATCTTCACCGAGTTCGAGTTCAACTCCCTGGGCCGCCGCCTGTTTGGTGATGGCTTCAAAGCCGGACGCTCCCGCCACACCAACCAACAAGCCACCGAATCCTCTTCCTCGACCGAAAAAGCCGAGCCCTCCTCCGACCTCTTCGGCGACGCTGATCCCGCCACCCACAGCGCGGTCAAACTGCACACCATCGCAGACACCAAGCATCACTACGACCTCATCCAAACCGCCGAAGCACGCGCGGCCCTCATCGCCCGCCTCAGCCATCAGGGCAGCTTTTGCTTCGATCTGGAGACCACCTCGCTCGACCCGCGTGACACCCGCATCGTCGGCATCGCCTTTTCCACCGAGAAACACACTGGTCAGTTTGTGCTGTTTCCCCGTGCCCCGCAAGAAGCCGCCGCGGTGCTGGAAGAATTCCGCAGCCTCCTCACCCATCCCGACATCGAAAAGATCGGCCACAACCTCAAGTTCGATCTCTCCGTCCTGCTCGCGCATGGCCTCGAAGTCACCGGTCCCTTTTTCGACTCCATGCTCGCCCACGCGCTGATCGAGCCCGAGCAACGCCACGGCATGGACTTGCTAGCGGAAACCTATTTGTCCTACACCCCCGTGCCCATCAGCACGCTCATCGGCGGCCAGCAAGACCTCTTTGGCCAGCACACCATGGCCGACGTGGCCGAGCACGCGCCGGAAAAGCTGAAGGACTACGCTGCCGAGGATGCCGATGTCACTTGGCAACTGGCCGAAACCTTCCGCCACCTGCTGCCCAAACGCGGTCAGGACCGCATCTTCACCGAGATCGAGTCCCCGCTCCTGCCCGTGCTCACGCGCATGGAAAACGCGGGTGTGGCCATCGACGTGCCCGCACTGCATGAGTTCGGTTTGCAGTTGGAAAAGCAAGCCATCGAACTCCAGCATCGCATCACCGAGCTCGCCGGCACCGCCTTCAACCTGAACTCCCCCAAGCAACTGGGCGAGATCCTGTTTGATCGCCTCAAGCTGCTCGACAAACCCAAGAAGACCGCTACCGGCCAATACCAGACCAACGAGCAGGTCCTGCAATCACTCACCGGCGCGCACCCCATCATCGACGACATCCTCACCTACCGGGAAGTCACCAAACTCAAGAACACCTATGTCGATGCCCTGCCGCAGGCGGTGTCCCCCGTCACAGGCCGCATCCACACGCATCTGCACCAGCTCATGACCGCCACCGGTCGTCTGGCCTCCAGCGATCCGAACCTGCAAAACATCCCCATCCGCTCCGCCAACGGTCGGGAAATCCGCAAGGCCTTTGTCTCCGGTCGGGATGGCTGGCTGCTGCTGAGCGCCGACTACTCGCAGATCGAGCTGCGCGTCATGGCCTCCATCAGCGGCGACGAAGCCATGATGGAAGCCTTTCAAAACGGGCAGGACATTCACCAAGCCACTGCCGCCCGCGTCTATGGCGTGGGCTTGGACGCCGTCACCTCCGACATGCGCCGCACCGCCAAGATGGTGAACTTTGGCATCATCTACGGCATCTCTGCCTTCGGCCTAGCCCAGCGCCTCGGCATCCCACGTCAGGAGGCCGGACAAATCATTGACGCCTACTTCAAACAGTTCCCCGGCATCCAGCGCTACATCGACGACATCATCGGAGACGCCAAAAAGTACGGCTACGTCGAGACGCTCTCTGGCCGCCGCCGCTACATCCGCGACATCACCTCCGCCAACGCCACCGTTCGTGGTGGGGCGGAGCGCATCGCCATGAACACGCCCATTCAGGGCACCGCCGCGGACATGATCAAGCTGGCCATGATCCGAGTCGATCACGAACTCCGCGCCACCAAGCTGCGCACCCGCATGCTGCTCCAGGTGCATGACGAATTGCTGTTTGAAGTGCCCGAAGAAGAAGTCAACGTCGCCAAGCTGCTCATCACGGATGCCATGCGCCACGCCCTGCCCCTGCGCGTGCCCATCGAGGTCGAAGCCGGCACGGGCCACACCTGGCTAGAAGCGCACTGATCCCCCCCGTAGGCGCACTTCCAAAAGTGCGTCCCCCCAAACTCGTTTCCACAAACGAGCCTCCCCCACCATTCCCTCCCGTAGGCGCACTTCCAAAAGTGCGTCCCCTCCAAACTCGTTTTTGCAAACGAGCCTACCCCGCCTTCACGCCCCCTCGTAGGCGCACTTCCAAAAGTGCGTCCCCTCCAAACTCGTTTTCGCAAACGAG
>JBIIUD010000353.1:0-4334 GCA_044340175.1 Verrucomicrobiaceae bacterium | reverse complement strand
CACCTCTTCCAGCCGCCGCACCGACGCCTGAGTATGCACATCAAAGACCCGCAGACTCTCGACATCCTCGTCGAAGAACTCCATCCGCACCGGCTCCTCACCCAGCCAAGTCCA
Source organism: Verrucomicrobiaceae bacterium (assembly GCA_044340175.1). GTDB lineage: Bacteria > Verrucomicrobiota > Verrucomicrobiia > Verrucomicrobiales > Verrucomicrobiaceae > JAGRPD01. The sequence continues at coordinate 4,220 of JBIIUD010000353.1, read as the reverse complement.
GACATCCACGATGCCTCCGCGCCGCGCGAATTGTCCACGCTCTGTCACCACCGGCACCCTGTCATAATCCGCGGCCTCCAATTCCGCCAACAGCCCTTCCACATCCAGCGTGTCCCCTGGCGCAATCCTTCGCCGCCCCTTTGCCAGGACCTTAGCCCCAGGGGCTTCCTCCTCCAAACTGTCCGCACACAGCACCAGCACACCGTTGGGCGAGTCGCCCCAGCGCGCCAACACCGCCGCTCGTTCGGCCATCACATCCGGATCCGGCAGTCCACCCTCCACCGCATGACTCAGCCGCGGCAAATACAGAGCCTCTACCCCCCACACCGCCAACTCCGCCTGCACAAGATCCTGCTGCTTCACATCTGAGCACAGCACCCACAACCGCTTGTTGCCTCGCCCTGTCGCCACCAACGCCACCGCAAACGGCACCGCCTGCGCCGCCACATGGTCCAGCACTACGGGCTTCTTGCCCAGCCCTGCCAGCCGTTTCTTAAACACCGCCACCCCTGCCACCTGGCTGACCCAAACCTCACCCATCGCCATTTCGACCTTCTTCATAGCCACATCACCCTGCCTTCAAAAAAGCCAGGGACATCCCATCATTAAGCACCAAAACAAACACCACCCCCATCCAACACCACACCAGCCACCCCGCAAGTCGGAAAACACCGTACCACGCCTGTCCCAGGCGTGGTACGCTAGTTACAGATCCGACGCCCCTCGGAAAACGGAAAACGGAACACGATCAAACGTTTCACACAAACCGCCTCATCCGCTCCCCCACATCCGCCTCCAACCGCCGCACAAACCCCAGTGCGAACTCCGCTGGATCAAGCGTGTCATCCAAAATCAGCGGCGTCAGATCCATGGCAAAGGTCAGCAAACTCGTGCTGTCCGTCGTGTGCGAGTCAAAATACGTCGCATTCGCATGGCGCAGGCCTTCTTCCGCCAGATCATAGCGTTTGCCACCACTGATCTGACTATCAAACACCCCCAGCAATGGCCGCAGCAGGTGCGGATGCTTGTCCACTTTCAGCATGACCTTATCCTCCGCCAGCAGCCAGTCCAGCTTCCGCCACACCTCGCAACCATAGACCTTGGCCGGTCTCTTGTCCTTGGGCAGACGGCGCAGAGCCTCGATGCAGCGCCAGAACGTCGCCACATGCGTGTCATGCCGGTCACACGGATTGTGCAAATACACCACCTCCGGCGCGCACTGCTCCAGGATGAACTTCAAATCCGCCACCACATCCGGCTGCTGCGATTCCTTTACCAACTCACTCGGATAGCCGAGCTGTGCCGCGAACGAATACTCTCCCACGTAAGCCGCCTTGCGTTGCTCCACGCGCCGCACGTCTTGCATTTCCTCATCCGTATAGCTGGCGTAGTCCCCCTTGCGCGGGCTGCCCGCGCCGTTGGTCACCACCACCCCACCGAACCAGCGATCCGCCGTATGGAAGCACTCGGTGATGCCATGATACGCCGCGATTTCCAGGTCATCCTGGTGCGACACAATCCCCAGGTGCGTCACACGTTTCATGGCCTCGTCAAAGGCACAATCATCAGGAACAAAGAAATCGTTTTTGGAGTGGCGCAGATCAGGATTCATCAGTCCTCACAACCAACCCACCCCCAGGCCGCCCGCAACCACATTTCCAGAGTCTCCGAGCACTTGATTATTTCAAAGCCGCATAAACTCGGTGCACATCTGCGTGCTCATCCAGAGCCTGCAGAAAGTCCGTCACCTCCTCCCGCTGTGCCTCCGTCAGTTCGGGATACTCCTTCGGCTGATAGTGCAGTTCAGAGAGCGACACCCGCCAACCCGCTGCTTTCAGCGCCTTCGTCACCGCGTCCAATTGATTGCTGGCACAGAAAAAACGCGCACCGACATGACCCTTTGTCACCTCATCCTCATCATCTAATTCCAAAGGTTCCACATTGTCCGCCTCAGCTTCCAACGCCGCCACCTCAATATCCGTCGTCGCCTCCGAATGCGTGCCTTCGATCAAACCACAGTGATCGAACATCCACGCCACCCCACCTCGCTGACCCAGGCTGCCCGCCCGAAACAGCACCCGCACTTCGGATGACGTCCGATTGTTGTTGTCCGTCAGCGCCTCCACGATCACCGGCACCCGATGGGGCGTGAAGCCCTCAAACAGCACCGTCTCAAACTGCACCGCATCCGCGCCCGTGCCACTGCCTTTGGCGATCGCCCGCTCGATGGTATCCCGCGTCACACTCTGCTTGCGCGCGTTTTCCAGCGCGGCAAACAAGCGCGCGTTGAACTCTGGATTGGCCCCTCCCAACCGGGCCGCCACCTGGATTTCACGCACCAGTTTGCCGACCACCTTGCCCTTTTTGTCCGCCGCCAGTTCGCGCCATTTTTGTTTCCACTGTGCTCCCATGATTGTGTTCCTCTTTGGTCTTGGTTGAAATCAAATCACGCCTGCGCCCGAGCTTGCAAGCGTTTGGCCTTTTCTGCTGCCTTTGCATCGTCCTCAGCCCACTCCAGCGTCAGCCACTTCAGCCGACGCATCACCCCGACCTTCGCAGCGGCTGACACCCGATCGATGAAGAGCACTCCGTTCAAGTGATCGATTTCATGCTGAAACGCCCGTGCCAGCAACCCATCCGTCTCCACCGTCACGGTTTCACCCTCGAGCGTTTGATAAGTCACCTTGATCGCCTCAGGGCGGGTCACCTTGGCCCGCAGTTCCGGGATGCTCAAGCAGCCCTCTTCGCCCGCCTCTTTCTCTTTTCCTCCCTCAAGGATTGGATTCAAAAACACGATCGGCATGAAGTCCGCCAGTTTTTTATCTTCCCCATTCACTCGTAAAAACGTGATGCACTCAGGATCGTGCGACACATCGATCACGGCCATCTGCTCATCCACCGCCACCTGGGGTGCCGCCAAACCCACACCGTGCGCGTCCTTCATTGTCTCCAGCATGTCCACCGCCAACTTGCGATGACGCTCCGTCACCTCCGTCACGGCACGGCATTTGACACGCAGAACCTGCGCTGGATATCGAACAATTGTTAAAACCATCTCACGATCAAACGCCGCCAAGACGAAATCTCAACTCCCGATTCTCGCTGACCCCCACTTTGTTGATTGAGCAAGCCCGAGCGGCGTGGCGCGCACTCACGCGTTTGCGTCCGACTTGCTTCTTCCAATATCGTGCAAAGACAACACGCAACCCTAGCCACTCCCCTCTTGCCCCGGGGATCATTTCGGATTATGTCCTAGAACACAGCGTTTCACTGCGCTGGCTCTTTATTCAATCCCATCGTTTGCAGATGCAGGGAAGGCCGTTAGAACCGGCCACAGTTGCGCTGCGGTATCGGGTCACAACCCTCCATTCAGAGACATCTCTGGAGCAAAGCCAATCGGCGCGTCAAACCGCTGGTGAAGGCGGAGGCAAGGCGAACGCTCACACCGTTCACAAACCCGGAGTCCGAACATCTCGCTGCAAACGCTCACTCCCGACCCGTCATGTGACGAACCCCGGGTTCACCTTCATCGACAAAATGAAGAGTGGGAGATGCGCTCGGCTGTCCCGTCATGAACGGGAAAAGTGATCCGTCTCTCGCAGACCTCAAAACCTCAGAGACATCACAAAACAGCCCATGAAATTCAGCTTCTTTAAGAATGCTGCGATCATTGGAGCGTCGGCTATTGCCCTCGCCTCCAGCGCAGCCCGTGCCGATTGGACATCCTTCACCATCGCCCCCCTCACTTCCTTCTCATTCACGCACGCCCATCATCCCAATGGTCGATTCATCTTTGGCCAGGGCGGCTCCATCCGCATCCAAACCGCGTTCGGCACCAATACCTTCAACGAGGTCGCCAACTCCGGTGGTTTCGTCTTTGACCCTGCCTTCATCGCTGTGCGCAGCGCCTCATCAGGCCTCATCGGCGGAGGGGGTGGTTTCGGAGTCTTCAGAGGTCTCTTCCCTTTTGATCCGTCCTCCTCGGTGTTCGACATTGCTGCCTCCCTCACCACCACGAATCCCAGCGCCTACTCTGGGGTCTGGTGGCAGCATCCCACCTCCGGACGCCAAGGCTGGATTGTATCAGGCACCAATGCCACCGATCAAAACAACCTCACCTTCGTCTCAGCTGACGGCACCTTGATCGGTTCCCTCACCGCCGCTCTGAGCAACTACAGCGGCGGCGTCACGGTGACTTCAAGTGGCGATGTCCTGACGGC
>JBIIUD010000350.1:0-4338 GCA_044340175.1 Verrucomicrobiaceae bacterium | reverse complement strand
TTCACTCCAAGTCTTACCGCCATCGCTGCTAATGAGCACACCGTTGCGAGGATTCGTGAAGGCACGGTCGAGCGGGGCCTTTTTCTGTTCATCATCGGGACCAATGTAATGCTGAAACGGAATCATGATGCGCCCGTCTTTGGTGACGATGTGCTTGCGTATGAAGGTGCGCTCTTTGAGCCGTCCGGGCACCTCCATCGGCTGGCTCCAGGTCTTGAAGGAATCATCACTGGTGAGATACCACGAACGCCAATCATCCGCCCAGTGCTTCGAGTGCGTGGAAAAAAACAACGTGCTGCGCTGACCAAGAATCATCAGCTCTGTCGGTCCCTGGCCGATGGTCTTGCCTTCGCGCGGGAACCCAACATCAAAAGGAGTGAGCGGTGTCCAGGTCTTGCCCTGATCCGTGCTGCGTGTGACACCCGTGTAATTTAGGGGCGAAGGCTCGGTATCCCCACCGGCAAGAATAAAGAGAATCCAGGAACCATCAGGTAATTCGCGCAGGGTGGTATCACACACCATTTTGTTCGGCGTGAAGCCATCATAGGGGATGCTCTTGAAGTCCTGCTTCGCATCCTCAACCGCTTGCGCCGTCCATTGCGGATCGGGCATGATGTCCTTTGGCAGTTTCGGCGCGTGCGCTTTATTAACGACCGTCTTTTTCGGTATCCAAACGGGTGCCGCATTGGTGGCACGGGGTTGGGTGTGATCCATCGGAGTAGGAACCGCCGGAGGACGTGGCGCAAAGTCAGCCTCCGTGAATTTCGTGTGCAGGATCTCGGCATCCGTATGGCGATTCCAATCATAAAGGATGTGGATGTCACCATTCGGAGCCTGAAAGCCGTCAGGATAAGAAACCGAGGCGCGATCATCAATGAGCAGGCCTTTACCCCAAGTCTTGCCGTCATCATCTGACAAAAACGCTTTCAAGTTTGTGCGATTCGGCAGCCGAACATTGATTGGCCCGTTCTTCACCAGGATGAGTTTGCCTGAGGCTAGGCGACGGATGAAAAAGCGTGCGCTCGGGTTTTGAATCGAGCTCGGCTTCGGCTCACTCCACGTCATGCCTTTATCCATGGAGGTGCTTTCGCTGATGCCCTCTTTTGTTCTTGCCAGCATCCACAGGCTGCCGTCCTTGCGCTCGACGATCATGTGTTCATCAAAGTCAGTGCGTGGAAAGGCCACTCCACTGCGGCGTGTCCAGGTTTTACCTTGGTCGGTTGATGCAAACACATTCGCCATGCGGATTCCATCGAGATCTTTGTGCGCTTCTTTGTTCACGCCAGGGCCGCCCATGCGGTCGCGTGTCCACAGTGACACTGGCAACAGCCAGTCACCATTGCTAAGCACGGTGGGTTTATTCAAGGTGCAGCCGTCGGCAATACGCACGGGTGCCGTCCACTTGGGGACTTCCGCATCAGGATCATCACAGCGGATGTACCAGTCTCCGCAGCGACCGTCGAAGTAGCCGATGCTTTGGTCAAAAAAGCACCACAAGCGGCCCAGCGGATCAGTCCACAGATTGCCGACCAGCGCACGACGCTCATAACGCACCCCATTGAGCTCTCCATCCTGTGGGTCGATCACCACACGCGGTTTCGACCAGGTCTTGCCATCATTATCACTCATCGCCAACATGAAGAATCCATTCGGTGAATCGCCATTGCCCACCCAGGCCGCCCAAAGCCGACCTTTCGGTGTGCGGTCGATGCCAATGATCATGTTTCCAGGACGCACCTGATCATCATACTCAGGCCCTGGTGCGGTATTGATGACGGGCGGTTGTAGCGCGAGATCGAGCAAAGCTTTATCGTCTGCAGCAGCGAGGCTAAGAGAGAACAACCAAATGGAAAAAAGGAGTTTCAGGTTCATGGCAATGGGATGGCTAAGAAAAGGATATTCATCGGCAGACCGATAGATAAGGAGGGGTTGAGTTAGCACCAGCTTCGGGCGACTTCGAGATTTCGCTTGAAGCCCTCGCGCACCAGCGAGAGATCCGAATCCATCGCCAACCAACTGAAGACGAGGGCTTTGAGCTTCTCCTTATCGTCCGCATGGCGAACGAGGATGCCGCAGCCTTTATCATGATTCTTAGCCGCCTTCACAGTGGCGTTGACACAATCATCATAAAGCAAGGGTGAGCTGCGGGCCTGCAAGTCATAGCTCAAATCGGCCGGACCAATGAACAGCGCATCAATACCCTCCACCGCTGCGATTTGATCTGCGTTCGCCACCGCTTCTGCGGTCTCGATTTGAGCCAGGATGATCGGCTTTGGCATCTCACCAGTGGGCAGCCTCATGCCGTAGCCATAGGCCCGAACCGTGCGCGAGACACCGCGATGCCCCTTTGGCGGATAATAGGCTGAATCGACGCAGTGCCGCGCTTCCGCCGCCGTGTTCACGTGCGGAACCATGATGCCGTCCGCTCCCCAGTCGAGTACACGACTGATCAAATCCGGATGTGGTGCACTCACGCGCACAATCGCCAGCGTCTGACTGCCGCGCAGGGCGCGCAATTGATTTGGCAGCGCTGCCTCCGATTCACAGCCATGTTCCAAGTCGATCAGCACCCAATCATAGCCACATTCTGCGGCGAGCTCGGTGACTGCGGGTGATCCGATGGAGAGAAAGGTTCCAATGCGTGTTTTCATGATGATAGAATGTCGAGTCCACTGCCCTCCCGCAAGCCGCGCAAGGCCAAAGCGAGACGAGAATGCGTCATCTCCCGCAGACTGCCCCCCGAAGAGCCGCTGCCAATGAGGAAAAAGCCGTCATCGCGCTCAAAGTAGCCCGCGCCAACACGAATGACCGCCTTCACGATCATGTTACGCAGCAGGTGCAGCCAGAATCGGCGCAGGTGTTGCTCCGGCAGCGGGCTCACTGTTTCAAAGCCCTCGAAAGCCCGCCGTAAAAACACCTCATCATGAAAACAAGCCAGCAACGAAAGGTCATCCATCGAATCACCAGCAATACTGTCATCAAAGTCAATAAAGCCATGGATCTGGCGCTCGGTCCCGAGGATGTTCCAGAGCGCGAGATCCTTGTGAACAAGGCAGCCAGGAGCCAGATCGAGCAAGGCGTGGTGATTTTCGATCTCGCCGAGGATTTCGCCAGTGTTGCTCAGAAAACCACATTTCGTGAGAAAGTTGAGATGCTCATCGAGCCGCAGGTGGAAGTAATCGGCATAGTTCTCGCGGTAACCCTGCAAAGTCTCATCAAGAACTCCAAAGCCCTCGAAGGTCATGGCCTGCCACTTGGCCACAGCCACTCCGATGTCGAAAGCGACTGTTGGCACGTCCAGTGAGCCTTGCTTGTACCAATGATTGAGGTCGGGAGCCGAAATCCGCTCCAGTGCCTGCCACGCAAACGACACCTGCTTTCGTGTCGCATCGCATCCATAGAGCTTCGGCGTCAGCACACCGATTGCACGCACGCGTTCGAGCAACGTGGATTCGATGGCGAGATGACCATCTTTTTCCGGTCCATTCTCCACACGAACAAACATAGGCGTGCCATCCACATCAGCATTCCAAGTGAGGTGATTGCCCTGCCCTGATCCAGGTGTCAGTTGGACGACTTTGGCATCAAAATGACGCCATAGCTCCTTGCAAAGTTGCTGTTCGATCTCCGCATTCGTAGCCGAACGCGTCTGCGTGCCATGGAATGCCGCCGGACGGTCACATTTCCAGTAATGGATGTCGCGGCGGCTCATGCGGATGGCGGACGGCGTTTCCACCAGGCGGCGAGCAGACCACCGATGACGTTTTGAAGCACCCCGCTAAAAACACCTGCCGCAGCAGCCAGGGGCATGGCTGCGAAGTGCTCGCGGGCGAGTGAGGCAGCCATGCCGCCATTCTGCATGCCGACCTCAATGCTCACTGTGCGCGCCACCGACTCAGGATAACGCAGCACCTTTGAGATGACATAGCCGACACCAAAACCAAAAAGATGGAGCAAAAAAGCGGCGAGAGCGAGTCGGCCAAAATTCGCTGCGATGGCTTCCGCACTCGCCGCCACAATGCCCCCACTCACAAGCGTGAAGGCAAGTACGGCGACGGTGGGACCGCAGGCACCGATTTGATCCGCCGTACGCGGAAGTCTCCAGCGAATGAGTACACCGATCACCAAAGGTGCGATGGTAAGTTGAAACGCGGAGACACAGAGGCCCCACGCGTCCACCGGCACATACTTGCCTGCCAGCGTACTTGTCCACATCGGCGTGAAAAAGAAGGCCAGCATCGTCGAGGCGAGCGTCAGAACGACCGAGAGCGCCACGTTGGCCTTGGCAAGATAGCTGATCATATTCGAAGCCATGCCTCCAGGACAGCTCGCCACGAG
>JBIIUD010000351.1:0-4338 GCA_044340175.1 Verrucomicrobiaceae bacterium | reverse complement strand
ACGCGGGAGCTGGAGAACGCGAAGCCGGCCCTGAAGACCGACGAGCACACCAAGCGTTCGTATCGCCTATCGAGTGAACAGAGCCGGATTGCGGTGCAGACTCAAAGCGCCTTTGATGACATCCTGCGGTTGCCCGGCGGGGCACAAAAATTTGGCAAGGAACTGCAACTGCTCGGTGCGGTGCGGCATGTGATGGACGAGGTGGTGGGCATCCTCGACAAACCGGACACGGGAGCACCAGCGATCGCGGCTGAGACGGAGGCCATTGAGCTGCTGCTGCAAACGAAACGGCAGAATCCCAATGGCGGTGGCGGTGGTGGTTCTGATCCAGGCGGCGGTGGTGGAGCCGAATCAGCGTCCAGCACGGCCCTGGCTGAACTGGGGGAAGGCGCGGATGTCGAGGCGGAAACGGAGGTGCGCAGCGTCGGTCAAGCAACAGGGCGTGCGGGCAAAGAGTTTCCGGAGGAGTTCAAGGCTGGGCTGGATGCGTATTTCAACCAGCTTGAATCGGAACGGGGTGGGGAGTGAGACGGCTATTCTTCACCGCCCACTAGGAATCCCACTTGACGGTTAATTGACAAATCGGAAGTCGCAAGAGCCGAGGCACTAACGCCCGTTCGCTTTGAAGAAGTCCGCACCCTTGATGACTTTGCCGTCGGCTTCGATGACGGTGAATTTGCCTTGGTTGCGGCGGGCGAGTTCGTCGAGGTCCTGGGCGGCGCCGGGGGCCATGAGGGCGGTGGTGTGGATGGTGGCGGGCTTGCCTTTGGCGTTGGCCGTGGTGACTTCGTCCACCCAGGTGAGGGCGTCGCTTTTGTTGCCGTCGGTCATGAAAAAAACGAGATCGGGTTTGGGGCTGCCATTCAGCGCCATGAGCAGGCCGGAGCCCCAGTTGGTGCCGCCCGGGTTGCTTGAGTCCTCGATGATTTTGCGGCTCTTGGCGAGATTCGCCGGCGTGGCGGGAAGGTAGCGGTAGCGGGGGATGCGCACGCCTTGCTGGCCGGGGCGGATGCTCCATTCGTACTTGGCCATGGCAGCCGCGTCATTGGTGTCCACCTCATCGTGCGGCCAGGCGAAGTCGGAGAAATACAGCACCTGATACTGCACGCCACCGCGCAGTTGGTTGAGGCTTTTGACCAGCTCCTTTTTCAGCAGGTCCATGCGGCTGATGGTTTTGCCGTCCACCTGCGAGCTGGCGGACATGGAGCCGGAGACATCCACCACGAACACGACGCGACTGCCTTTGCCTTGGTTGCCCATGAAGCTGACGTTGCCGCCTGCCGTGCCGCTGCCACCGCCGAAGGTGCCAAAGCTGCTGCCCACATTCAGCTCGGTGGCGGTGGGAGTGAAATCGACATCTGGCATGGCGACTTGGCTGCTGCCAAGGGCGATGATGGGTTGGATGCTCGGTCCCCCACTGGCGGCGGGCGTGGGTGGGGCGATCTTTTTCCACGAGGGCTGCTCTTCCGTGTCCGAGCTGCTGATGGCGACGATCTCAGAGGCGGGCCGGGTCACGGGCGCGACTTGGATGATGGCGAAAATCAGCAGCAGCAGCAGGTGCACGCCGACCGCCAGGATGAAGGCGCGTTTTTTGGCTTCGTGAATCTGCGGGCTGTTGTCGGCGGGAGCTTCTGGCTCGCCGGGTTCCACGGGTTGGATCAAGCCTGTTTCCTGAGGCAGCGGCACATCGTCCTGAGCGGCGGGGAGATCTTCCGTGTCCGGCTCGTCCCCGTCCTCGTCCTCGTCCTCGATCTCAGATTCGATGGTATCTTCAGAGGTCAGCTCTTCAGGCACCGATAATTCCTCTGGAGACAGCGGTGCTTCGGCCAGCCCTTCAAGCTCAGGAGGTTCTTGCCACTCTGGCTCCTCAGGTGGGACTTCATCCCATTCCCAGGCTTTCTCTGCTGAGGGCAAAGTGGGTTGGCGGGGTGTGGGCGCTGCGGGTGCGCCGTCCACGGTCGGTAGATGACTGAAGTCATCGGGATCGGGAGAGTCGAGCGGCGAGTAGAGCATCCGGTGCGGGTTACAGTGTGAAGGTAACGGCAAAACCCGCGCGTTGCCAATCGGTTTCCGGTTTCCGATTTCCGGTTTCCCGTTTACGGCGTCTTCAGCGTCTGGCTCAAGCGCCACGAGCGACCTGCGGCAGGGCTGGCATAGGCACCGCGATGGCGATTGTTTTTCTTTGGAGCACCTGTGAAGTCGAGATCAAAGTGGGTGTCTTGAGCAAAGGCGGCCAGATCCAGCGGTGCTCCCAGGCCGTGGCCGGACTTGGGGGTGAGGTCCAGGGCTCCGAGGTCGGCATTGGGCGCGATCAGATGAGCTTGCGCTGCCGCGATGTCCCCCGTCAGGTTCTCGCGCACTTGCGTCATTGTCTTCGGCAGCATCAGGGGAGCCTCGGCAAAGATGAGGTTGCCGATGACCGCGTGGCCTTCCGCCGGAGCCTCGGCAATGCGGATGCCGCGCGCTGCGGCCACGATGGTGTTGTGATAAACGTGCGCCAGCTTCAGCGGCAGGTCATGGCGAAACAGCCGGATGGCTGCCGCATCGGCGTCAGGGCAGTCGGAGAAAACATTGTCATGGATGCTCACACGGCCGGAGGCTTGGAGCAGGGACTCGCGCGGATTGTGGTGGAAAAAGTTCCCGTAGATCTCGTAGCGATCGCTAGCGCCGGGGCCGCTGTCAGGGAAGCCGCCGACCAGGACATTCGGGCGATCGCCATCCGGGCTGGGGACGTCGTTTTTGATGAAGACATTGTGGCGGATGAGGGTGCTGCCGGGCTGGGTCGGCATGTCAGGCAGATCGGGGCGGGGGTTTTGGAATTTGATTTCCATGCAGTAGCCGATGGGGTCATGGACGAGATTGTTTTCAATGAGGCCGTGGATGAAAGGGTCCGCGCCGTTAGAGTTGCCGAGGTAGAGCCCAGTGCCGCAGCGTCGGACGACATTGCGGCGGATGATCCAGTTCCAAGTGGGCGTTTTGGTGGAAATGCCGACCGCTTGTTGCGAGGTCCCGAAGTCACTGATGACACAGTCTTCGATGAGCACATGATGCACGGCATTCTCGAGACCGCCTTTGGCGCTGATGCCGAACTGTCCAGAGACGCCCGTTCCCTGGAAGGTGAGCTTTTTGATCGCCAAGTAGGCGCACCGCCACAGCTCCGCACAGTTGGCGGGCTGGCTTTGCCGAATCTCCGCCGTACCGTTCGCCGGGCCTTGGAGGGTGATCCAGGCCTCGGGGGTACCTTGGCAGTCGCTCAGGGGCAAGCCGCGCTCATAGATGCCGGCTTCGAGGATCAAGGTGTCCCCAGCGGCGAGTTCGGTCAGCGCTTTGCGATAGGTGACAGGGTTGGCGTGCTTCGTGGCTGCGGTGGCGTGGGTTAGGGAAAACAACAGGATGGAGAGGGTAAAAGCGAAGTGCATGAAAGTATTAAAACGTGATGCTTTGTTGCAGTCTGGCGACTCGTGATCACGTAGTTTCTGCCCCATGAACCGAGTATTCCTCCATAGCCTTGCCTTTTTTCTCGCTCTCGCCGCCCAAGCAGGACAATACGAACCCGCCTGGGCGGACGTGGCACCGCAGCGGACGCTCCCGCTGGAGACTGGAGCCGACGTAACGCCGACGCAGCGGGGCGCGGCTCTTGTAAAAGCCGTTGAGGCGTTGGTGCCGGGGGACTGCTTGGTCATCGCGTCAGGCACCTACAGTGTGGACCGCATGTGGGACGTTCGGGTCAGCGGCACGGCGGAAGCTCCGATCTGGATCCTGGCGGCAGAGGGCGCGCAAGTCGTCGTCACACGCTCAGATGACCAACAGAATGTGATCAACATCGGCCAAGCTGGGCCAGTGCAGTATCTGTGCCTGCGCGGGTTGGAGATCACCGGCGGCAGCCACGGCGTGCGCCTAGGGCACTGCAGTGATGTCTGGCTGGACCGCTGCCACATTCATCATACCGGTCAGGTTTGTCTCAGTGCCAACAGCGCCGATACCCAAAGGCTGCACCTCACCCGCAATCACATCCACCACGGCGCGGGTCATGCTGAGGGCATGTATCTGGGGGGAAACAATGCCAGTGTCATCATGAGTGAAAGCGTCATCGCGCTGAACCACATTCATGATTGCCGGGGCGACCAGGGGGACGGCATCGAAGTCAAACAAGGCTCCTGGGGAAATCTCATCGCCGAGAACCATGTGCATGACACGCAGTATCCGTGCATCACCGTTTATGGCACCGCCGGCAAGCCCGTGAACATCATCGAGCGCAACCTCTGCTACAACAGTGGCGACCACGTCATGCAGGTGCAGGGAGAGGCCATCGTGCGTAACAACGTGCTTATCAACGGC
>JBIIUD010000349.1:0-4341 GCA_044340175.1 Verrucomicrobiaceae bacterium | reverse complement strand
ATAAATCCGGGAGTAAATCAGGTTACTGTCCTGGAACAAGGGGTGATCATTGATGAACTGCTGACCCAAGGTCAACGAGAGCGTTTTCGTCGGCAGCCAGGTGAAGCCATGGTTCACTTCGGTGAAGTTGTCAGGGCTGGTCACGATCGGAAGCTGGGTGTCAGCCCACAGGTTCAACCAAGGCACTGGGCGCCAGAAGAATTCATTGTAAAGATTCGAGGCATCACGATCAAACTCCGGATCGTCCATGAACACATCCATGTAAGTATTCAGACCGGCATAACTGTAAGACTGCACCGCCTGCTCGGTCGCCTCGCGGAAGGTGCCGTTCTCAGCGGTTTGATAGTCGCGCTTGGTTTGCAAGACATTGCGCATCCCGACACGGGCAATGTTCCAGGAACGCAGGTCGTCAATGGCGGTGTAAAGCGGCACATCCAGGGACCGTGGACGGGTGGTCGGAGCCAAGCGATCAATCGCTTGGAAACCCACTGGCACCTCGGCATCCAGATAGGAATAATTCATGTAGGGTTGGAACACGTGACGCAGACCATCCAGACCCAGCGTCTTATTTTGCACATCATCCCAGGTTTTGCTGAGCTTGAAGGACACATCCATCCCGGCACTGAACAAGGACTTGGTATGACTGCTCATGCCAGCAGAACCTTCCATGTCACCATACTGCGTGACGCCGCCACCAATCCGAGGCACCACATTCAGCCAGCCGAAGAAGGTCTTGGGATAAAGGAATTCATGGTAGCTGTGCACACGGGTAAAGCCGGGCTCTTGCAGACGACTGCGCAAGATGTCCAGCGCCTGCTGAACTTCGTTGCCCGCCACCAGGGACTGCGGATCAAGACCGAGCACACGACGAAAGGCTGACTGGCTGGACGGGGTGTTAGCCACTGGCAGACCCGAAACCGGATCAATCAACAAACCCGGCTGCACGCTAGCGGACAATTCCCCGTTAGCATTCGTTAAAGAACCCTGTTGCTTCAGGTAGTCTTCCCCTTCCCGGATCAAGCGCCGTGTTTCCTCGATTTCAAGGTTGCTAAACTGCTCCTGATAGATACCGCCGGTGGTGTTCCCTTGATAGAACAAACCGGTGTCAAAGATCGGCTGGCGGATGAAGTCGAAGGCCAACTCAGGCAACCGGGTCGCGGTGCGGTAAAAGTCATTCAACTGAAACCGCCCCATGAGGGTCGCCGTGTAACGGTCCGCCGTGTGCACCAATGAGATCTGGTTGTCCGGTTCACGATTGGAGCGAAACTCTTGGAAAAAGAAGTCTTGATAAAAGAACTCGTCGCTGAGCTTGTTGATGTCGAAATCGAGATACCAGGTGCTTTCCTCAGGTCCGGGAATGTAAATCCGGTGAGCAAAATTCACTTTGTAGCGACCCTCACTCAGGTTTTGGCGCTGCAACTCTTCGGTCCGACTGCCCGTCTGGGTCAAGGTCGGATCACTGTCCTGAGCGTAGTAGAGCTTCAGGGTGCCAAAATTTTCTTGGTTCCAGCGGTGGCGCATGGAGATCAAATCCACCCCACCGGCCACGCCACGGGAACTGCGCAGGTCAAACTTGTACTTCGCCAGAGTATGGTCTCCATACATGATGCCGTATTGATTGAGCAAATAGGCGCCCCAGTTGCTCGCCCAGCCCGGGCTGAAGGTGTAGCCCACTTCGTCATCCATCGGTTGGGAGATGTATGGGAACCACAAAATCGGGGTGTCACCGGCATAAACGGTCACCTTCTTCATGACGATGCGGTCATCAGGATAGATCGTGATCTGCTTGGCGCGCACCTTGTAATTTGGATCCTGAACGTCGTGCGTCGTGATGTAGGCATTGTCGCCATCAATCCGTTCGATGAACTTGGTCTGGGTCTCGAATTTGTCTGTTTCGTAAACCAACGTGCCCGAGCCTTTGGCCAGAGAACTGCGGATATTGTTCCCGGTCAGTTCACCCGTTTTGATGTTGTAAACGATGCTGTCGCTCTTGTAAGTGGTGCCGCCCTTCCAAACGGTGACATTCTCACTGGCCATCACGTCCCCTGTGTTGGCATTGTAATCGGCACGTCCCGACATGATTTGAGTGTCACCGTAATCAATCTGAACATTGCCCGTGGCTGAGGCAATCCCGGTCACAGGATCAAAGGTAGTCTCCAACCCCTCAATGTTGATGTTACTGGTGAGATTTTCGAGCAAATCCTGGGCACTCAGGGGAGCGCTGATCGCCAAAAACAGGGCCAGCAGAACGCGGTGAGGGGAGAGTGAAGTCATGGAGGAGAGGAGAAGAATGGAGAATTCGAAAGTCGCCTGCTAAAAAGCAGCCAACCATGCACAAGAGAGTCCGCTTATCAGATAGGCTAGGCGTCGGCGGGTGACAAGACAAAAGATGGAGGGCCTGTTATCACTCTAGAGCCTTGAAACGTCGGACCCTCCCAGTTCCGAGATCCGCGCAAAATGGACCGCCTCTACGGGCGTGATGGACAGGCGATTGCCCCGTCTCAAGGTCAGCAGTCCCTCCAGCCTGGGGTCCTCTTTCATCTGATCGAGACTCACAAAGCGCGGGAAATCCGCCTCCCAAGTCACCTCCACCATCAGCCAGCGGGGATTCGTGGGGTCGCTTTTGGCATCAAAATAGTCCGATGCCGGATCAAACTGGGTAGGGTCAGGGTACGCTGCTTTGGAAATCCTGACCAGCCCCGCGATCCCAGGCACCACGGTGTTGGAATGATAGAATAACCCAAGATCCCCCACTTTCATCCCGTCCCGCATGTAATTCCGCGCCTGATAATTGCGGACCCCATTCCAGGGCTCCGTCTTCTTTTTCCGCGTTTTGAGGTCCTGAAAAGAAAACTCGTCCGGCTCGGATTTGAACAACCAATAATTCATCCGCCCATCAGTGGCGTGGAGGTCGCTGCTGTCAAACGGCAGCCTCAGCGCCGCGCACCCGCGCCTCTACCCACTCCACCAGATCCTGCATCACGCTGGCACGCTCAATGTCTTGATGGGGCTCATGGCGGGACCGGGCATAAATCCGCAGTTCCTTGTCCACACTCCCGACTGCCTGAAACAAGGCCTCCGCTCCGGCCACGTCATTCACCGGATCCAGGCCGCCATGAACCACCAGCAACGGCAGTTGGATGGCTGCCGAGTTTGCCCTGACCCTCTCCACCGCCGCCATCGCCTCCACTCCCCAGCGCGCCGTCACCCCAGAAAACAGCAATGGGTCCTCAGCCCACGCCGTCCGCGCGACCTCATCGCTGACCAAATCACTCACCCGCAGCGGCAGTCGGAGGCGCAGCGTCGGCCAAACCACAGAAAGCACCCGTGCGAGCAGGATCAAATGCGGCTTGGCCAATCCGGCGGGCTGGATCGGTGCGCCACTCACGATCAGACCCGCGACCGGCAGTGCCATCGTCACGGCCGCTTCCAACACCACCAGTGCTCCGAGACTATGCCCCATCAAAAACAAAGGTCTCGCTCCGGCCTCTGACTTTTGCAGATGCGCCAAGCGCTGCCTCAAATCCTCCCGATACTCATCCCAGCGCCAAATATGCGCCCGTCTCCCGGTTGATCGCCCATGCCCGCGCAGGTCGCCTCCATGCAGCGCGATCCCCCGCTCCAGCAGGACCTTTTTCACCCCTTCATATCGTCCGCTATGCTCTCCCACCCCATGCACCAGCACCACACCCGCCCGCACCTCCCCCTCCGGCAGCCAAGACGGGCAGTGCAGGCGCTCGCCTTCGGGTGTCGTTAAGACATGAGTTACAGGTTCCAGGTCCGGCATTGTTGACCCCATCCTGTGCCTGAGCCGCAGACATGCAAGAGGGCAGCCCAACAATCCCCGCGACTGCCAGTTGATTTTTCCTCGTCCCAGCGTCCCTTGAGGCAGTGTCCCCATCAACCCCGCCAACCACGAGTCGCATCCGGCTGGCGGCCTTTTTTTTCCTGATGGCGCTGCCCATGGGCATGTGGACCGTCCCGCTCGGCAATGTCATGCTGGCCTTTGAAAAAGGTCATCTCCTGCCCTGGGTGCTCGCCACGGGTGGCCTCAGCGCCTTCATTTCACCGCTCGTCATCGGTGCCCTAGCAGATCAACGCGTCTCCCCCACCCTCATCATCCGCTGGCTCAGCCTCGCCACCGCCCTGCTGCTTGCCCTCGTCTGCCGCGCCATCGAACAAAGCTGGAGTGATGCCGCCATCCTCGCCTGTGCGCTCGCCATGGCGCTGGTCTCCACCCCCATGTGGGGACTCGGCTCTTCCATCGTCCTCTCCCAACTCAAGCAACCCGGACGCCAATTCGGCCCGGTCCGCGCCTGGGCCACCATCGGCTGGATGTCC
>JBIIUD010000348.1:0-4348 GCA_044340175.1 Verrucomicrobiaceae bacterium | reverse complement strand
TCTTTGAATTGCCATGGTCCCCCCAGCGTTAAGCGGGATGACACGGCAGTAAAGGGGAATTCCAAAGCGTTAACCACCCACCTTCGGCAGAGTCTCAGGCACCTTTTCCAGCCACTCGAACAAACCGCGCAGCTTCTCCTGATAGCGCTCCGGGACCAACCGCTTCTGCGCGTCCGTATTCACCGGCCAAGATCCGCCCTCACCCTCCTTGGGTGCCGCCAGAAAAGTCATCGTTTCATCGTCAATGCTCAGGGCATACTCCCCACTGTCATCCCGCCGCACCATGCGCTTGGCTTGGGGCGATGGTTCGGCCGTATCGACCTCCCCTTGCCCGGCCAGCAACTCTGCGGGAATGCCACCTTGAGTTGCCTCACCAATGTCTAGGGCACTGGCAGCGATCTCTACCGGCCCCTCATCCAGCTCCACACTCACCTCCTTGCGCACCGCCTGACTCATCACGGTCAACTCCACTTTCTGTCCCTTTTGACTGCGCCGCACCAGGGCGAGAAGCTGCTCCGGATTGACCAATTCCTGGTCATCAAAGGCCAGCAGCACGTCATGCCGCTTGAGTCCTGCTTTTTCAGCCGGACTCCCCGGCAGGATAGCCTCCACCATCAGCCCAAACCCTGCCGCCAATCCCAGTTGTGCCGCCAGCTCCTCCGGGGCACGCACGCTCAGCACTCCCAGAAACACCCCTGTCTCGATCCGGGACACTCCACTGGCCGAAGCTGCCGGTAGCAGCACCCTCCGCCTGGAAACCTGCCCTTCCGCCTCATGCCCCAGCACGCACCACGCGCAGACAGTGAGCCAAAAGAATCGGTTCATCGCAGTGCATCACCCCTGTCACTGAAAGTTCACTGGCAGCACCACTTGGCTCGCCTCTGGCCTTGGGATCTCCACCATGATCTCCGCCCCATCCTCCGGGTCAATCCACGCCCGCCGCTCCACCGACCACACTCGCACCGGCAGCGTCTGTTGATTCGAAACCGCCCGCTCCTTCTCCAGTGTCTGCACGATGTTTGCCCCCCCCGCAGCACCACCACTTGGGCCTGCTTCATTCGTCAAAAAGGCCAACGCCACCACCGCCGCCGCTGCGCCCAGCCCCGCCCACCCAGTAGCCACCAGCCAGCGCGGCGCACGCCGCACCTGACGCGGCAACCAGGCCTCATCCAGCTTCAGGTCCGCCGCCA
The DNA here is from genome assembly GCA_044340175.1 of Verrucomicrobiaceae bacterium. GTDB lineage: Bacteria > Verrucomicrobiota > Verrucomicrobiia > Verrucomicrobiales > Verrucomicrobiaceae > JAGRPD01. The sequence continues at coordinate 3,158 of JBIIUD010000348.1, read as the reverse complement.
CCCGCTCCTGAATTTCAGGATTTGGCGCCACCGGCTTCAGCCCGCGCAGGAGCATTTCCATTCGATCAAAATTCTCGCTCATGACTGGGATTGATAATAGGTGTCTGTTCTTGCCGTCGCCGCCAACGTCGGGGTGACAGCGGGTTCCATCAAAACCTCTTTCATCGGCTCCAGCTTCCGCTGCAGCGCCTTCAAAGCATAACGGTAACGCGCCGCCACCGTGTTGATCGACGCACCCAAAGCCTCGGCGATCTCCGCAAACGTCAGCCCGCCCCACAAATGCATCGTCACCACCTCCCGCTGCTCCTCCGGTAGCCCCTCCAGAGAGGACGCCACCACCCTGGCTAGGTCTTTCTGCTCCGCTGTCGAGTCAAAGTAGCCCGGCTCCCGCGCCTCGTCCGCCAAGTAGCTATCGCTTTCCCGCCGATTCCGCCGCATCGTTCCCCGGCGCAGATCCAGGGCGATCGTGCGCACCGCTGCAAACAACAGCGGCACATGATCGCGGTCACCATTGGGAAACCGCCGCCACCAACGCACAAACGCATTCTGCACCACATCCTCCGCATCCGCCATGCACGGAGTCAGCTGCCGCGCATACAGCACCAGCCGCGGAGCCAATTCCGCAAAGCACTGTTCCCATTCACGCTCAGAGTTTTTCATCACAGTTTCGGTTTGATCAGGTAACGCCATCATCACCCCTTTTTGTGTGTCCTCATTGGATTTCGTTCATCCGCCACCTGGAATAGCTGCCTTCAGAGTCACCCCATCATCCGCCTGTTTGCAATCATCCTCATCCTGGGCGATGTTGCCCTCCCCCAAATTGCTCCGTGACTTTCGCCACCCAGATCACCCTCTTTCGCATCCTGCTGATCCCCGTCTTCATCGGCGTGGCGATCTACTACGGTGAAAGCGTGTCCTTGGGGCAAGCCAACGAGACCCTGCGCTGGACCACCATCGCCGTTTTCGCCACTGCCGCCCTCAGCGATGCCCTGGACGGCTACGTCGCCCGCGCCTTCAATCAAAAAAGCCGCCTTGGCGCCATCCTCGACCCCCTCGCTGACAAACTGCTCCTGCTCTCCGCCATCATCACCCTTAGCTTCACCGGCTGGCGCCAGCAATTCCCGCTTTGGTTCCCGGTTCTCGTCATCTTTCGTGATCTCGCTAGCATCGGCGGAGCCTTTCTCATCAATCATCTCATCGGCAAATGCCACATCCAGCCGCACTGGACCGGGAAAGTCGCCACCTTCGCCCAGTTCGCCGCCGTGCTCTGGCTCATGCTAGACATTCCGCAGCTGATCATCATCACCATCGTTGCGGGCCTCTTCACCGCTGTCTCCGGTTTCCTCAACCTCGCCGCCGGCATCCGCCAAGTCACCCACGCCGACCGCGCCTGACCCCGACCCACCGGAAATCCCCTTTCAAACAAAAAGAATCCTGTCAATCCGGCCAAAACCCGCTCCCTTCACTGCAATGCCCAAAACCGTCGCCATCGTAGGCCGCCCGAATGTCGGGAAGTCCGCCCTCTTCAACCGCCTCGCCGGAAAAAACATCTCCATCGTCCATGACATGGCCGGCGTCACCCGCGACCGTATCACCGCCGAGTGCCGACGCGGACCCGCTCTGTTCGAAATCATGGACACCGGCGGCATCGGCGCCAACACCGACGACGTCCTCACCGAGCAGGTGCAAACCGAAGCCGCCATCGCCCTCGAAGTTGCCGACCTCCTGCTCTTTGTTGTCGATGTCGCCGAAGGCATCACCACCATCGACGCCGAGCTCGCCCGCATCCTGCGCAAGACCCACAAGCCCGTCATCCTCGTCTGCAACAAAGCCGACTCCCCGAATCGCCGCCTCGGTGCCGGCGAGTTCCATCAGCTTGGCTTCAGCGACCAAGCCGAAGTCAGCGCCGTGCACGGCATCGGCATCGACTTCCTTGTAGCCAGCATCAGTGAGAAACTCGGCCTCGAAGCTCAAGCCGAACAGGAAGCCGCTGAAGCCAAAACCGGCAAACGCATCCGCCCACTGAAGATCGCCATCGTTGGCCGTCCGAATGCGGGCAAATCCTCCCTGGTCAACGCCATCCTCGGCCAGGAGCGCGCTATCGTCAGCGAGGTCGCTGGCACCACCCGCGACTCCCTCGATATCCACGCGCACTTCGACGGTCGCGACTACCAACTCATCGACACCGCCGGCATCCGCCGCCGCGCCAAAGTGGACACCCAGGTGGAAATTTACAGCGTCCAGCAGGCCCTTCAAAGCATCAAACGCGCCGACCTCTGCCTGCTCGTCGTGGACTGCGCAGGGGGCGCTAAAATGCAGGATCGCAAAATCGCCCAGCTCATCCTCCAGGAACGCAAACCCTGCCTCCTGGTCATGAACAAGTTTGACCTCTACCACCCCGAAGCCAAAAAGAAGGATCGTCTTGAAGAGCTCGAGGAAAGCATGCGGCGCGAGTTCTTCTTCCTCCACTACGCCCCTTTGATTGCCATCTCCGCCCGCGAAAAGCAATTCATCGGCAAGCTCTTCGAATCCATCGAAGGCATCCGCAAAGGCTCCCGCAATCGCATCGGCACCGGCTCCCTCAACCGCCTCCTCCATCAGGCCATCGAAAACAGCCCAGGCCCGCTCGGCCACTCCAAATTCAGCTTCAAGCTCCTCTACGCCACCCAAGTCAACAGTGCCGAAGACTCCACCCTCCCCGTGCCCCACTTCGTCATGTTCGCCAATCGCGCTGCCAAACTGACCGACAGCTACCTGCGCTACCTCGAAAACGTCATCCGCAAAGAATGGCCCGCTCCCGGTGTCCCCTTCCGCATGTCCGTCCGCGGTAAACCCGGCAAACCCAACACCGGCAAAAAGACCGACCAACAAAGCGGCTGGGCTCACTAACCACACTCCCGTGGTGCAAGCCGCTGGCTTGCACCCAATTGCCGGCGAATAGCGACACGTTGTCAGGCTTGAACGCTTACAAGGATCAAGTCTGAATCAACTGCATCGTTGGTCGTGCCGCCCAAGGAATAGAAAGCCTTGAGCCACCCATGCTCAGGCCTATCGAGTGCCTCCAAGGTCAAAAGTAGGGTTTGACCCAACCCAAAAAAACAAAAGCGCGGAGACTCTCGTCCCCGCGCTCTTAAATCCAAATAGAAATCGAAATCGAC
>JBIIUD010000347.1:0-4355 GCA_044340175.1 Verrucomicrobiaceae bacterium | reverse complement strand
GATTATCCCTGCGGCTTACACTCATTCGACAAACCCAGCTCGTCAAAGATCGCATCACTGAGATCCTTCACCTTGTCGAAGTCGTCCTTGTTGGATATCACCGCCATCACAAAGCAGGTCGCCACCGACATCGAAATCACCCAGGTTTGGCGGCCTGGAACACTCAAAGACAGCGGCCTACGTGCCGGGGCCGATAAAGGCTTTCGCACGTGAGTGGATGGCAACGGGCACGAGGCTCGACCGACAAAAGTGCTTCCCTTGCCGCTTCAATGCTGCCTATTCTTCGCCGATCACTCCTCCAACTCCATGACTGCCACGACCTCCGACTCCGCCCCGACCTGCAACCAAGAATGGGAAAAGCACGGCTTGTTCTTCGAGTATGGCAGCGCGGCGAATCCGCGCATGCCCAAGATCGGTATCAATGTGTTTCCGCCGTCGATGCACCACCTCGCCGAGAGCAAAATCATCCCGTTGGAGCTGTCCCAGAATCTCGAAACCAGCCACCCGGCGACCGGGCCCAATCTTCTGGCCCATTTTGTCCACATCGCCGCTGGTGAGGAGCTGCCCACCTCCAGCCATGCCAGCAGTCAGGTCTTTTATGTCATTCGCGGCGCGGGTTTCAGTGTGATCGATGGCAAGACGCTGAGCTGGAAAACGGGCGATCTGTTTGCACTGCCAGTCACCGGCGAGATCCGGCATCGCGCGAGCGAGGACAGCGCCTTCTACTGGGTGAACGACCAGCCGCTGATGGATTTCCTCGGTGCCAAGCCCACCCACCCAAAATTCCGGCCGCTTTATTTCTCCCGTGAGTTACTCACGAGCGAGCTGGAAAATGTTCGAAAGGAAAACGAGGGCAAGGACAAGAACCGCAACGGCATCCTGCTGGCAAATCCTGACTGCCCGCAGACGAAGACGCTCACGCACTCCATGTGGTCGCTCTACAATCTGCTGCCTGCGAAGACCAAACAGAAGGCCCACCGGCACAACTCCATTGCCCTCGATTTCGCCGTGAAGGCAAAGGAAGGCGTTTACACCATGATCGGCCGCGATCTCGATAACGATGGCAATATCATCAACCCCGTCCGCGCTAACTGGGTGGCCGGTGGAGCCTTTGTGACGCCCCCCGGCTGGTGGCACTCCCATCACAACGAAAGCGACGAGGACGCCATCGTCCTGCCGGTGCAAGATGCTGGTCTGCACACCTACATGCAGACGCTCGACATCCAGTTTGCGCATGGGTATTGAGCAGGGTGTTGCGAAGGCAATGCCGGCCTCAAGCCGCAGCGGCCATGCCGAGCGCGGCCATTGCCTCGCCCATGTCGGGTGAGGCGCAAAGAAGGCCTCGCGGCTGAGGCAGCTGGGGGACTCGTCAGCTCCCCTCACACCACGTCCCGGGCCAACCCGACCCGGCCTCCTCAAAAGCAATTTCCTAGCCATCAATGGAATTCCTCAACCCACGGTTGCCGGTGAAATTGACATTCCATCTGACGCAAAAACGATTGATGTGATCTCGACCCACAAACACGAAGAAAACCACATTCCCTTTCACTTCTCATCGCCTTATCTCCGGTGCGCCCGCTGCTCATGAAACCACTTCTCATTCTAGCCCTATGTCCCCTGCTCGTTGCCGGTGCAACTCAGCCAAACGTCCTGCTTATCATGGCGGACGACTTCCGTGACTTCGGAGGCGCCTACACGAAAGAGTTGGTGAAGACACCCAATCTGGATCGCTTGCGTGCCCGTGGCACCTCGTTTGAGCGTGCCTATGTGCAATACCCGGTGTGCAATCCGAGTCGAAGCTCCATGATGACGGGACTGCGCGCCGAACAAACGGGCATTGTCGGGAATGACCTGAAGCTGCGCGAAAAGCTACCAGATATCGTGACGCTACCTCAGCTTTGCAAGATGGCTGGCTGGCAGTCGCATGCGTTTGGAAAGCTTTTTCATTTGGGTGGCGGCAAAGACGTTCAGGCCAAGCAGGCTTGGATGGATTTGGGCAAGTCCTGGCAAACAGCGCAGGCCTATGAAGCCACGAAGACTGGCAAAAAGATCCTTGAAGGCCGCAATGTCACCGGGGACGCCTTGAACTGGTGTCAGTGGGGGGCGGCTGATGGCACCGATGAGGATCAACCCGATGGGCAAATTGCAGCAGCCACTGTGGCCAAGATCAAAGCATTGGGAGATACGCCCTGGTTCATCGGATGCGGCTTCATGAAGCCTCATGACCCCTTCATTGCACCGAAAAAATACTTCGACCTCTATCCCATGGATTCAATCAAACCCTGGCAAGATCCCACTGATATGACGCCTGCCCGAAAGGATTCCGTAGGCTTTGGAGCTTATGGAGAAGCCTTTGCCAAACTGACGGACCATGACTGGCGCGAACTCCTCCGCGCGTATTGCGCTGGCACCACTTTCATGGATGCCCAATTGGGGCGCGTTCTTGATGTTTTGGATGAAAGAAAGCTCTGGGATAAAACCATTGTTATCTTCGTGAGTGATCACGGATATCATACGGGTGAGCGTCTTTGGTGGAATAAAAACACACTGTTTGAGCGCGCCTGTCGAGCTCCTCTGATCATTGCGGCACCCGGCATGAAAGGGGCTCAAGTAAGCCGTTCACTCGTCGAGTTTGTTGATCTTTACCCGACCATCACGGACCTGTGCGGCTTGAAGATGCCGCACGCAGCAGCAGGAGTCAGCCTCATTCCCATTTTATCAAATCCGACTGTCAACGTGAAGGAGGATGCCTACACCCTTGTCACCCGCAGCGCCAAACTCTATGGGCAAAGTGTCCGAACCGCCCGTTGGCGCTTCAATCACTGGAGCGATGGCCATCGGGAGCTGTTCGATCTTGATGCCGATCCCGAAGAACTTCATGAGGTGTCTGCTCAGCATGCGGATGTGGTGAACGCATTGGCTGCCAAAATCAAAGAGCTGCCTTCTATTCAACCCTGAAACATCCCTTACGCAGTCTCTCACGCAATCCGCCCGCACCTTTCCACCCCGCTACCGCCTGAATGCTTCGGACGGCGAGAACTTCGCCACCTTCACACCACTCAAAGTCCAGTTGTGAGAAAGCGGCAAATACACAGCGACAGAATCCGAAAACTCGGCTGCCGCGGACGCCGCGCCTGCCACGCCCTCACCACCTCCGTGCCGTGATAGCGAGACCAGTTCCACCTCCAACAAAACGCCCAAGCGTATGTCCCCAGGCTGGAGATGCGCGGAGACGTCCATGCAGATATCCGTCCCATCTTCACCTACCCCGATCTGGCAAGCGCCCAGGCCCGCCACAAAGAGATCATCGCCAAGGACACCAAGACCGCAGACAAACTCACCGCCTGGATGGACGCGAAGATCCCGCAAGGCTTCACCGTTTACGCCTTGCTCGAAGCCAAGCGCCGACGCATGCGCACCAGCAATGCCCTTGAGCGGGTCAATCAGGAACTCAAATACCGCACTCGTGTCACCTCGCAGGAAAAACTACCTCAACATGAACCTCTCGGATCCCTTCCAAACCAGTTCGCTTCTTTTGCAGAACAAAACTTGCACCACCAATCCAAACGTTTCAAGGGTCGACCTTGCATCAAAGAATAACCCTTTAAGGAAGCGCTCATGAAAAACAGGTTCCTCGTGAGCATCGATTATGACTGACTCAACACCAGCCATAGAAAATGGACGTGTCACATTGCTGGGACTCGATTTTGGCTCAACTACCTGCAATGCAATGGTTGCTGAGGCTTATGTCACCACCAACAGCGTGACTGGCCGCATGGAGTTCAGCGGGCCAATCGTCATTTTTCGTTCAGCGCCGGTTTTTACGCCTTTCATCGATCATGCTATTGATGAAGCAGCAGTGGCAGTGCTGATATCGGGCTGGTTAGCGCAAAGTGGTCTGGCTCTGGATGAGGTGTCTGGGGTACCAGCCATCTTTGCAGGCGGTTCAATTATCACAGGCCTCGCTGCACAAAAGCATAATGCTGCTGCGCTCATTGGGCAGATCAGACAATGGGTTGGTGAAACCGTGATTGCAACGGCACAAGACCCTTGCCTGGAGTCTTGGCTTGCGTTCATGGGCAGCTGTTCGGCCTTAAGCCGTCATCACCCCGAAGTGCCTTTACTGAATTTTGATATTGGTGGTGGCACCACTAATGTGGCACCACTAATGTGGCACTGGGATTGCAGGGGGATGTGCTGGCTACAGGCTGCTATTTCATCGGTGCCCGACATTTCCAGTTTGTGCCCGGCCTTTACCAGCTCACTGCCATTTCGGATTACGGCCTTTCCTTGCTGGATGAACTCGGTATCAACAAACGTGTGGGGGATAGTCTCGATGCGATTGAATGTGAGCA
>JBIIUD010000346.1:0-4358 GCA_044340175.1 Verrucomicrobiaceae bacterium | reverse complement strand
CAACGTCAAAAACTACGCCCTCGACCCCGACAACAAACACCGCTGGCGCATGGACCATCGCCGCCTCGACGCCGAAGCCATCCGCGACGCCATGCTCGCCGTGTCCGGCACCCTCGACCTCTACCCCATCGACGGCTCCCCCGTCGCCCGCGTCAGCGAAGGTCGCCAGGGCCTCATCCAACTCCTCACCCAAATCAACGCCCAACCCTCCCCCCACCGCTCCATCTACCTCCCCATCATCCGCGATCAAATCCCCGACTTCCTCAGCGTCTTCGACTTCCCTGATGCCTCCCTCGTCAATGGCCAGCGCGACACCACCAACGTCCCCTCTCAGAGCCTCTTCCTCATGAACAATCCCCAGGCCATCGCCCTCGCCGACGCCTTCGCCAAGCGCCTCGCCGAGTTTGACGGCACTCCCCTCGACCGACTCACCCACGCCTACCATCTCGCCTTCTCCCGCGCCCCCACTTCGGACGAACTCGCCGCCATCCGCCGCTTCTGGATGGACTTCCCCAACAAAGTGGAAACCGGCTCCGGCAAAAACACCGCTCAACACAAAGAGAAAGCCCAAAAACTCGCCCTCGCCACCTTCTGCCAAGCCCTCCTCGCTTCCGCCGAATTTCGTTACCTCAACTGAGTCCGGAATCTGTCATTCGAGACGATTGAGAGGCGCAGAGACTTGGTTATTCAAGCCTATCGATCGCTTCCAATATCGAATTTCACTCTGCAAGAGACCTCTCTCCTTCCAGCCAAGGTGGAGATGCCTTTGCCTTTGCCTTCCCCTTGCACTCGTCATCTTCCCCGGCACTGGTGCTGATGGGCCATTGTCCCTCATCCCATGATTCACCCCACGGCTATCATTCACCCTGACGCGCAGATTGATCCCTCCAGCAACATCGGGCCATACGTCATCATCGACGGACCCGCCATCATCCAGGAACGCTGTACGATTGAGGCCCACGCGCAGATCGTCGGAGATGTCCGTCTCTCAGCGGACTGCACCATCGGTCGCGCTGCCATCATTGGAGCAGATCCCCAGGACCTGGGCTTTCAATCCACGACCCTCAGCGGCGTCGAGGTCGGCCCGCGCACCGTCATTCGCGAGCACGTCACCATTCACCGCGGCAGCAAGCCCGGCAGTCTCACTCGGATAGGCTCAGATAATTTTCTCATGGTCGGTTGCCACCTCGGGCATGATGTCGAGATCGGCTCCCACAACATCATCGCCAATGCCGCACTCCTCGCCGGTCATGTCCGTGTCGGTAATGGCACCTTCATCGGCGGCGGTGCTGTGTTTCACCAGTTCCTGCGCATTGGTGACTCGTGTGTCATCCAGGGCAATGGCTCGTTCAGCAAGGACATCCCCCACTTCTGCTGCGCCCAGCGCATCAACCGCATCACCGGATTGAACATCATCGGCCTTCGCCGCAAGGGCTTCAGCAGCGCTGAACGGGCAGAGCTTAAAACGCTTTTTGATCTCCTCTTCCGCAGCGGCCTGAATCTGTCCCAAGCCATCACCTCGGCCAAGACTACCGATTGGAGCACCCACGCCACGCACCTCCTAGAGTTCGTCTCCACGCCCGGTCGAAAAGGCGTCTGCGCCCTTCGTCCAGGCAAGGATGAGGAATAATGGTTGCCAAAGCTCAGAAACGAGCACAGACTCGGCGCTCGTTTTTCGGATGTTTTCCACATCCGTTTAGCCTCCTGCAGAATCACCTTAACCGTCTAATATTATGCCTACAAAGCCCAAGACGACTGGCAAAAAATCACCGGCCACGAAAGCGCCTTCAAAGAAAGCAGCCGTCAAGCCTGTTCCCGCGAAAAAAGCGCCTGTCAAAAAAGCCGCTGCCAAACCCGCGCCTGCTAAGAAAGCTCCAGCTAAAGCCGCCGTCAAAAAGGTGATTGCCAAAGGAGGCAAATCGAAAGTTTCTCCCTCAAAGCCCGCCTCAGCCGCTAAAACGGCACCCAAGGCCGCTGCCAAATCTTCCTCGAAAGCCAAGCCCGCGCAACCTGCCTCCAAAGCAAAATCTGCGGCCCCGGTCAAATCCAAGGTCACCCCCAAAGCAGCGGCTCCCAAAGCCTCCGTCAAAGCGGCCAAGGCAAAAAATGCCCCAAAGCCCATCGTGAAAAAAGCCACCGCTAAATCTACCCCTGCCGCCCAGAAACCCGCCGCCAAAACCAAACCTGCCGCTAAAGCTCCCGCAGCTAAAGCCCCCGCGAAACCTTCCCCAAAACCCACTGCTAAATCGGAACCTACCGCCGCCGCCAAGGCCCAAAGCGCCAAAGAATCCGTCAAAGCAGCTCCTCCGGCCCCCAAACGCGCCCCCAAAGCCACCACCCCGCCCCCGTCTCCGCTGGGCAAAATGCCGCGCCGCCGCATTGACGATGAAATCGAGATCACCATCGAACCCGTCAAAGGTCCGGTGAAAATGACTCCCTGGCTCATCAAACAGAAAAAGCGCCTGACCGACCTCCGGGACAGCTACCTCAATGCCATCGAAGGCGTCGCCAACGAAACCATCCGCATGCGCCCTGAAGACGGCGCTAACTCTGCCTTTGGCATGCACCAAGCAGATGCCGGCAGTGATGCTTACGATCGCGACTTTGCCCTCAGCCTGCTCGGCAAGGAACAAGACGCCCTCTACGAAATCAATGAAGCCCTCAAGCGCATCGAACAAGGCGTCTATGGCATCTGCGAAATGTCTGCCCAAAAGATCCCTCAGGAGCGCCTCGAGGCCCTGCCCTTCACCCGCTACACCGTCACCTGCCAGGAGCGCATCGAGCGCCAGCAAATGGGCGGCCGTGGTGCCCGTCCCGTCCGTTCTCTCTTCGGTCTCGACGACGCCGGCGAAGCTTCTGGCGATTCTTCCGACGAGGAAGAAGGCGAAACACTTGACAGCAACCGCGACTAAGCTACTCTCCACGCCCTCATTTTATGCCACGCGACATCATCATCCTCGAATGCACGGAAGCCAAAGCCGCTGGCGTGCCCACCTCACGTTACGTCTCCACGCGTAACAAGAAAAGCATCCGCACCCCTGGCCGCCTTGAAAAAGTGAAGTTCAATCCCTTCATGCAAAAGCGCACCCTACACCGGGAAATCCGCTAGTCTTCACCGCGCCACTTCAACCCCAGCCCCTCGCTAAAGCTTATGCAACCTAAAACTCCAGAGCGCGCCATGAACCTGCGCCGCGCCAACCGCCGCCTCCCTCGTCGGCGCTTGGACGTGCCGCTTGAACTCCTCAACTACAAAAACCCTGAGCTTCTCTCACGTTTCACTTCCGAAACAGGCAAGCTCCTGCCACGTCGTGTCACCGGTGTCCCCGCTTGGCTGCACCGCAAAATCACCCGTGAAGTCAAGCGCGCCCGCGCCCTCAACCTCCTCGCCTAACCTCCCGCCGGCTCACCCCGGCCCCGTTTCGCGGATGTCATCCTTTCCCCACTGTTGCCTTCCGGTGACAGTGGGGTTTTTCTTTCTCGACACCCCCTTATGACTCTCACCGACACCCAGTCCGAGCACGACGACCGCCGCCTGCCCATCGACCGCGTCGGCGTCCGTAGCCTCCAGTTCCCGCTGATCATCGCCGACCGCGAACAGCGCCCGCAACACACCGTTGCCACCGTTTCCATGGCCGTGGATTTGCCGCACCACTACAAAGGCACCCACATGAGCCGCTTCGTGCAGGTTCTCCACTCCCACGGCACCGAACTGACCGTCGCCAACGCCGCCGCCATCGCCCACGAACTTCTCTCTCGCCTTGACGCCCGCCGCGCTCACCTGGAGCTGCGTTTCCCTTATTTCCGCTCCAAAGCCGCGCCCGTCACAGGCACCCAAGGTCTCATCGACTATGGCGTCACCTTTGAAATCAATGCCGAGGCAGAGACCACCGACTTTGTCGTCACCGTCTCCGTACCCGTCACCACCCTCTGCCCTTGCTCCAAAGCCATCAGCGAACGCGGCGCGCACAATCAACGCGGCACCGTCACTCTCGCAGTCCGCTTCTCCCACCCTGTCTGGATTGAGGACCTCATCGAACTCGTCGAAGCCTCCGCGTCCAGTCCCCTCTACTCCATCCTCAAGCGCCCCGACGAAAAATTCGTCACCGAAGCCGCCTACGACAACCCCGTTTTCGTCGAGGACCTCGTCCGCAACGTCGCCGTCAAAGCCGGAGCCCACCCCCACATCACCTGGTACCGGGTCGAAGCCGAAAACTACGAATCCATTCACAACCACAATGCGTGGGCAATGATCGAAAAACCAAAAGACGACAATCCCGATAGAGAATAGATTAAATGATCTTGACCCCGTTCGAATACCGTTCACTATTCAAACCTAAAGTTCTCTTCCTCTCTGCCCC
>JBIIUD010000345.1:0-4364 GCA_044340175.1 Verrucomicrobiaceae bacterium | reverse complement strand
GTTCCACGCAGGGTGTCAAAGTTGAAGTGGTGCGCCGTCGGCAAATGCCCCCGGAAGTAGTCTTTGTAGCCGCCACGCGTGTCGAGCACAATCGGCCGCTTTGACGCGTCGGGATGCGCGATCATTGCCGCAGCCTCCACCGGACTGATCAGTCCGATTTCAGCCTGGACGACCGCAGTGAATAGATGAAACAGGAGGAGGAAGGTGCCGGTGGATGTTTTTGTGTTCACGATGGAATTCAGAAGAAAGTGTGGGCCAGCGCCAGACTCAGGGCGGAAAAAACCGCAGCGCACGGCACCGTGATCACCCAGGCCAGCAGCACCGGTAGCACCGTCCGCCACTTCGCCTGCCCCGTGCTGACTCCCATGCCCAAGAGCGCGCCTACGGTGACGTGCGTGGTTGACAGTGGCAGCCCCTTGATCGAGCCCAGAATGACCAGGAACGCTGTGGTCAGATTCGCGGCAAAGCCCTGCCCTGGATTCATGCCCGTGATCTTGTGAGCAAGGGTCTCCGCCACCCGCCGAGCACTGCACAGTCCACCAAGGGTCATGGCCAGCGCGATGAGCGCCATCGACTCGATTCCTCCGACAAAAGCCACCCCACCCAGTAGCGCTGCCATCTTCGGCGTGTCATTCATCCCCCGCGCGAAACACACCGCGCCCGCAGTGAGGAAATGCAGGGCATCCAGAGTTCGCGTCCGATGGTCCGGTGCCAAGTGCAATCGTCTCAAGACAAGGTAAAGCACTGACCCCAGCAGGATCGCCACCAAAGGCCCCAACAACAGAGGCACGGCAAAGGCTGACCCTAGCTTACCCCAACTCACCCGCGCCGCATCCACCCAAAGTCCCACCCCCAACAGCCCACCAATCAGAGCGTGTGTGCTGGAAACAGGGAAACCCAGCCACGTCGCTAGACCCCCAGTGAACATCGCACCCACTGCCACAGCAAATAGAAAAAATGATTCTGAGAGCGCTTCATCAGGCAGCAATCCCTTGCCCGAGAACATCATCAAAACACCTGACGCCAAAAACACGGATGCCACCGAGCCTGCCACCGTCGTCACCGCCGCCCACCGCACGGACGTCGCAAAACTCGCCGTGCCACTCCCGTAAAGCGATGCCACGCCCTTGAAATTCGCATTCGCACCATTCGCATAAGCGACAAAGAAGGCGGCGATGCAAAGGAGAACAGCCAGCATAGCGAAAAGTCAGGTCAAACTCCGAAGCAGGAACTCGACTTGAGCTCGACCGGTTTGAATGAGAAAATCCGGGGTGCGCCCATAGCTTTTCATTCCCAGGGCAAAATAGCCGGGTTCGGGATGCTTCAGCGTATCCACCCCAAACGCAGGGACAGCCAAACAATCTCCACCCGACTCACCCAACAGCGATGCCGCCAAAGGATAGGTTCCCTCGGTCGCCCAGCAGGTTTGCACTTGCAGCTCGCGGGCGAGGCTCAGATCAGGTCGATAGCCTGTGGCAGCAATGATCTTATCGACCACCACCTCTTCTTTCCGCCCACCCTCAAGACGTAGAATGACGCGAACCCCTTGTGCCTCTCTCTTCAAGGCATGAACGGTGCGGCCTCCAAGGTACGTCACCTTGCCACAGGCAACCCGTTCGTTTGCCACCTCGCTCAGCCGATCACGCTCCGTCAATGGATCATCCGTTAGGCGTGGGCATGGCACCTCGCCCATCTTTTTGTTGACCCAAGTCACCTGGCCCCCCTCCAATGCCGACAAACGAACGACCAGCGTACTGGCGGAGTGCCCACCCCCCACCACCAGCGTACGCTTCCCAACTGAAGCCTCGAGATCAGCGATTTCACCCAACCCGTAGCGGATGACATCGCGCAGAGAAGCTTCGCCCAAGGCAGGAATGCCTCCATCTCCCAACGGGTTTGGCAGAGAAAAGACCCCCGTGCAGTCAAAAACCAAATCCGCAAACGCATGCTGCTCTCCCTCCGGGCTCTCAACCAACAGCCGAAAACTGGCATCCGCACGCTCGGCTTGCAGGATGTGATCGCTTTTGCTATCCCCATCGCGGGTGATGGCTTTCACGCGATGCCCCTTTTTCACTCCGAGAGCCTGTCCCATGGGGATCAGGTATTGATCCGCATATTCAGCACCCGTCAACAAAGCCTCCGGTTCAGGGACGGCGCGTCCAATCTGCCTCAGCAGCGCCTGCCCCAACGCTGAGGCATTCATGGAAAACGGCGAAAACATCCGTACATGGCCCCAGCGTTGCACCGCATCCGCTATGGCCCCACTCTCCAAAACGGTCACGTCATAGCCGCACTGCCGGGCGGCGAGTCCAGCTTCGATCCCAATGGGACCCGCTCCAATGATGATCAGTCGTTTGGGCATGTTATCGTATGGGTTGAAATTGGAGTGCCGCCAGCCAGCCATTCGGACGCAGTCGCAGCACTCGCTCGGTGGCAGGCATTGAGTTCAAACCGCAAGTCCAGACACCATTGCGAACGGGAATCGTGAACACATCGTCCACCCCCTCCCGATCCAGTTGATCCGCCCAGGCGATGTGATCATACCCAACACGCTCAATCTTTGCCATCGGTGCGGCAGCGGACAGATCAATGGTCAAATAATGCACAGCGGCATCGTGATCATGATCGGGTTTGCCACAGACACCGCAGTTCGCCGCGAACCGATGCCCGTCCAATGGGCGAATCCATGGGAAACCCGAATGGCCACAGACAAAACCCACCGCCTGATGCTGATCCAGCCAACCCTGCAGACGCCTATCATCCAGTTCCGATTCATACAGAAATTCATTCGTCTGGGCGGGACTGCCATGACAAAGCAAAATCCGCCCCACACTCGTTTCAAGATACGCCAGATCAGGCCAGGTGCCCAGCCAGGACCGATTTTCATCACTCAGGGAGGCCATGGCCCAAACATGGGCGATGCCCCCATAATGATTGTCTTCATCGTTCGTGTAGTTACAGCCGCAATCCTCTTCTCTCGAAGCCGCTTTTTGTTCGTAATTCCCCGCCACGAGAAAAGGAAAGTGCTCACGAATCAAAGCAAGGGTCTCGTCACTGTGCCCGCAGCAGCCCGTCGCGTCTCCAATGAAGGCAAAGCCGTCGCAGCCAACGTCCTTTGCATGCTGAATGCAGGCGCTCAGGGCGGGCACATTGCCATAGGAGCCTCCCATGACCGCCAGCTTGCCGTGCCGCATTCCATCGTAACGGGCGATCTCTTTGGGCCTTCCAGCGGCTGGCACACAGTAGGTCCCAGGCAACTTTTGCGATGGCATTTGATTTGATACATGCATGTGTGCGCATATGTTTAAAGAAACCTCAGACGTTCCGCAAGCCAAAAACTCGAATCGACATCTATCTTGCATGCAACAAACACCCGCCATCATCAGCACTCTCGATTGGTTCCAGGCCCAAAACATGCTCACCCCCCGTGAGCGCCACCTAGTGGAAAGCCTTTTCTCACCTTGCTTTGAGTTCGCCCCAGCCATGCGCGCGGCCGACTCCATTCATGTCCACATCCGTGTCGATGACACGGACGAACTGCCTCAGATCGCCTTCCAGCAGCAGGGCGGTACGCTCGACAATGCCCAACCCGGTTATGTCAAATACCGCTTTCCCGACGGCCTGAACATGATCTTCTCCCACATTCCCATCGCCCAAGACAACCTGGCTGAAACGGCAGAAAATCGCCGACCACGTCCGTATGTGGATCACCTCGGCATCGACCTCCGTCGCGAGGACGCAGTGACCAAGAATGCCTTTGATGAGGTTCCCCCTGCGGCGGACACCCTCGGTTGGGGACACATTCCACAGGGAGGCAAAGGTCGCCCCGTGTATTGCTGTCACATTGAAGTCGGAGCCAAACACTGGATCTATCCCCCGGATAGCCCCAAGTCTGGCGGCCTTCCTCTTGAGTTTGCCTTGGGACCCCTCAAGACAAACGGCACCAAAGCTGGCTGCGACTTGCGTCCGAGCAGTCCCGTCGTCCACCTTGCCAGTGCCGCCAAAGATCAATGCTGCCCTTGAGCCAAAAGCAGTCCCTACTTCCACCTGAAAGGCAAGGGCCTTACGCTCATTGTGCTTGCATGCTTGGACGTCGCCCTTTTCTATACAACCTTTGCCCAGCATAAAAGCCGACGAGAGGGACAAAATTTGCAAATCTGCTTGATCACGCATACATCACCTGCAACGAAGCCCTCCCAGAAGCGTTCTTTGATACAAACCTATGAGTGAAGACACCCCAAAAACCAAAGCCCGCTACATCATGATCGGCGGCTTCCTCGGCGCCGGCAAGACCACTGCCATGGGCAAACTTGCGCGACACCTTTCGGATCAGGGGTTGCGCGTCGGCCTCATCACCAATGATC
>JBIIUD010000756.1:0-4368 GCA_044340175.1 Verrucomicrobiaceae bacterium | reverse complement strand
ACCATTGCCAAGCGGTAACAAATTCATCAATCACAAAGGGAGAAGAAGACGCCGTCACTGTTGAAGTAGGATCATCAGTTTGAGCCAATGAAGTGGTAAAGCTGTCACGGAACCAAAGCTGTCCTCCGCCAAAGCCACCTCCAATGTAGGGCTTCAGGCCTGCAATGAACTTACCGAGGCGGGCACGATAGCGCCAGAGATCGAGGCTCACCGTACCATTGACCATGAAAAAGGCAGCATTCATATCAGCGGTGTAGGCTGCGACAGTACTATCTGAAGGGAGCACGGGAGACGTGGTGGGTCCGACGGCCAACAATGGATTGGTTACGGCAGGCGCCGCCGCCCCACGTGGTCCAGCAGCAACGGTGGGATCAAGTGCGCCACTCAACTCTGTCTGCATAAAGCTACCCTCGAAATCCATCGAGAATGCAATGGGAGCCTTCTTGGCGCGCCACGTTTTGCCCACCTCGAAGCCGAAGACCGCAGAATTATCACGATCATTCAGGCTGTAATTGAAACCACCAATGCTGACGTTGCCGGCTTGGCTGTTATTCGCACCGCCGAAAACGCCAACGTAAGGCCCGTATTTCTTCTTGGTGGCAGGGTCATTCTGAACCGTATTGAGGGATTTCAGTTCAATCTCCCCGGCCGTCACCGCAACCAGTCCCTGTGTCAAGAACACCCCCAAAAAGGAGGCGCGAAAAAGCGATTGAACGGTGAGGGGAGCCAGGAGTGCCATCAGGTGAAAATTGGAGATTTAAGTTTCGCTCTTTAAACCGCAGACCGCGCTTCGGAAATGGGTTCCATGTGAAGATTCTGTCACAATTCAACACGTGTATCAAAGCTGTCACTGAGCGAGTAAACAGTAGGTCGTGCTTTTTTTCAATCTCCATTATTGTGCCCTTCTACCTCCCCCAGGGCCACGCACAGCTCAAAGGTCCCATGAAAGACTCAGGACCTTGAGCTTATGCCTCATCCTTCTGGGCATGAATCCGTGTCATGGGCTGTCTCAATCAGCCAACGAAGGCCCCAGCCTTCCACTGCCTGGACTGCCTGGGTTGCCGCCAGCCCTCGAACATTCTCCAAACCCATTGCTCGACTTTGACGCCGCTAAAGCCGGACGTCGAGCTCAGCAAGTGGAGAACTCGGATGCTACCCTGCCCTCGTTGTCGCCGTTCATGCCCGGTGAGACGCCTCCAGAGGCTCCAGCTGTCCCTCTGACAGAGGCTCAGCAAAAACTCGTCGCCCTGGCCGAAAAAGTGGCCGGTTCAGTGGTCAGCATTCGTGTTTGGGACCAGTTTGGCGGCCTACTGAGTTCGGGCGTGGGCAGTTTTGTCTCTGAAGATGGACTCATTCTCACAGACGCCAGTCTGTTGCACCCAGAAATCGCCGAACGGATTGACTACATTACCACTACCGCCGCCAATGGCACCAATCATCGAATCACGGGTTTTTACTCGGCGGACCTCCGCACTGGCGTCGCCCTCCTGCAGAGCGACGGCCAAGCCCCCATGGCTTTGGCATTGAAGACAGAGGCTGATTTTTCCAAGGCTAGGCCCTGTCGAGTCGTCGCCCTTTCTGACAAGCGGGGCCTGCTCATCGCCGATGCCGAAGTCAGTTTCGACGATACACTTGCCGGACAAGGCTGGCTAATGCTTCGTGGCGAAGACTCACCTGGCGGTGTGGGTTCACCGGTTCTCTCGGAGGAAGGTGAAATCATCGGCGTTGTTTCGATGAAAACCCCCATCGACTCTTGGATGAACTTCGCGCTGCCCGCCGAATGGGCCGCTTTCGAGGTGCAACGCAAGCGCCCTGCACTCAAGACCCTGAAAGAGCTACCCAAAACGCCACGCTTGTCACAGGTCGCCGCAGATCCAGACTTCATCTTGGCCTTTCAACAGATTCAGTCGCGCAGTATGTCCGCGGCCACACGCACCCTACTGCGCCTTACCAAACGCTACCCTCGCAGCGCCGAATGTTGGGCGCTGTTGGGCCTTACCGCTGGCTATCAGGGGGCCACTCCTGACGCTTTGACTTGCCAGCGGCGCGCGGTGGCTCTGGATCCCCAGTCCGGAATCCATTGGCATCAAATGGCAGTGGCTCAACTCCGCTCCCGTTCAGCTGCGGGAGAGAGCCCCGCGGCTACCTCAGCCGAAGAGTATCAGGCCTTGGTCAATGCCACCCAAGAGAATCCAAATGACCGTATCTCCTGGCTATTGCTTGCCACCCATCACATCCGCGCAGGCCGCCTTCAAGAGGCTGAAGAATCACTGAGACGTCTTGCTTTCCTTGCTCCGAACTACGCCCAGGGCTTCTATCTGCTTGCCTATGTGAAAAGCCGCCGCAAAGACTCGCCTTCAGCGGTGGAAGCCCTGACTCGGTGCCTCCAAATCAATGACCGCCAGCCCGATGCGTGGTTTTTCTTGGGTCTAGTGCAGGACAGTCTTGATCAACCCAAACAAGCGGCCAATGCTTACCGCAAAGCACTCCGTGACAGCCCCAACCACCCCCAAGCTTGGCTAAACCTGGCGCGCAGCCTTAAAAAGGCAAACCTTCTGACCGAGTCGAATCAAGCCTTTCGTGAGCACCAAAAGCGCGTTCTTTCCGCGCCGCCTTCATCCTAGCCTGGATGATTCATGACCTTCGTTGCGCAAACGCTGGAAAGCCTGTGGCTACCAGGCGGTCGTAGGCTTTGAAAGGCGGAGTGCAGGGGTGACTCAATGCCTTTCAATCCAAGTCCAACGCCGCAGACATAGGCTTTCCTGCGTTTGCAGTCGAAGGCTCAGAAATAGCCTTGTTCACATGTCTAGCCAAGGCCGGCTCAAGGCGCAGGCGAAACCGGAGGAACGACAACCGGTGTGGTTGGCTGCTCGGTTGGAGTATCATCTTGCGGTACCGCAGGCAAACCACCGGAACCGGCTCCCATCAAAGAAGTCGGCGCGAAAGGCCCTGAGAAGCCGCTTTGGGCCGTGGGATTGGCAACGACCTCGCTCTTTGGCTGGTCACTGCTATCAGAACCGCCATTACCACCTGCCTGACCACCAGCCGCCCCGGAGGACTGCGAACCAATGTCTTGAGGCTGCCCGATAATGTTGACGCCTACCACCGAGAACGCAGGTGGATTAAAGTCAGGCTCCCAGCGCAGAGCGATGAACTGAGCCGTCACGCTCTGCTCAGGCTTGCACTTGACGTAGCCCTTGCCTTCCTTGTCTTCGACGGAGGCCACAGGCTCGGTTTGCTCGAACACAGCGGGATCAAAAGAACGACGTCCCTTCCAATCCTCCTTTTCAGGCAGCTCACTGAAAGCAAAAACCTCAAAGCGGACTGGCCGCGGCGAGTGCACAGAGCCGAATTCATTCAGGACCTTCGGGCGGCCGAGGTCATAGATGACCGTGCGGTATTTGTCGTCAGACTCGGGGAATGAGAAACTGCCATAACGCACAGCTTCGTCTCCGCCAGTGGCTGGGGTAGGGTTCACATAAATGACCCGGGCACCGCTGATCGATCCCGCCATGTTGGATACTTTTCCGCGCAGCTTGTCCTTGCTACCTGCGACCAAACTGCCGAAAATCTCAAAATTCCGCAACCCACCTTCACGTGCCAATTCGAACTCGACTTTGACGAACTTGCCCTGAACGGACGCAAAAGGCACCAGCACTTGGGAATCCGCAGAACTGAATACCGTCTGGCCGAGAGACACCCAACTGCTGTTGTCCGTGCTGGAAGAAACGGCGACACGCCCTTCCCCACCACTGTTGAACATGGAAATCCGCTCAATGATGGCTTGGTGCCCAAGGTTGATCACCGCCTCACTGCGTCCGCGAGGCAGCGCCGCCTCCTCGGACACGCTTTCGGAAATCAGAGCACTGACCCGACCGATGTTTTGAGAAGATTCGATTTTGACACCTTCGACAGAGGCTATGGCCAACCGCGTAGCAAGCTGTCCAGGCTCAGGACTGCGCTGCCAAGCCGCCCCAGCCAAGGAAGAAAGCAAGGCGACCACCACAACAAGGCATAAAGTGTGTTTCATAAAGGACTCGCAGGTAAAAAAGGTTCACATGGGCGACTCAAGGTACCAACCAAGATGCCCGAATAGACCAGAGAATCACATTTTCGAATGGGTGTAAATGCTTTTCTCTCGGCCTGGGGGCTAGGCTTTTTCTAATGAATCGAGATTCCGATGGCCGTAAAGGGTGGCCGCAACGCTATTTCTGTGGCTTCATCCATAAAGCTGAACTTGCCAACTCAGTCCGACCACGCAACCTTCCCGCTATCCAGAACGGCCACTTCCTGGCCCGCCCGGACCCTATGTCCCCGTAGTTCAATGGATAGAACGAGGGTTTCCTAAACTCTAAATACAGGTTCGAT
>JBIIUD010000453.1:0-3769 GCA_044340175.1 Verrucomicrobiaceae bacterium | reverse complement strand
GACCGGCGTTTTCTCAAAGGGCTGCATTGCTCTACTTGGGTCTCATGACGGTCACAGTTTCCGATTGTGCCTTGAAAAATTCAGTGCATTCTCCAACCCCTCTATTTATGAAGACTTTAGTTACTTGTTTGTTCCTCACTCTGGCCTTTGGTGCCCAGGCCGCTGACTTAAAATTTGGTGTTATTGACATGGCCAAGGCCTTTTCTGAATACCAGAAAACCAAGGAGGCTTCTGAGAAATTCAAAACCAATGTGGATAAGGCCACCCAGGAAGTGAACGAGCGGTGGGCTGTTTATAAAAACATGCTTGGAGATATCCAGAAACTGCAAAAGCAAGCTCAAGATCCTATCCTGACGGGTGAAGAGCGTGCCAAACGCGGCGCTGAACTCCAAGAAAAAGTGAAGGAAGTGCGCGCTCTGGAGCAGGAAATCGGAGAGTTCCAAAATCGCCGCCAAGGCCAACTCAAACAAGAAGACGTGCAGATCCGCAAAGGTCTTTATGAGGAGATCCTGGTGGTGGTCAAAGACAAAGCTAAGGCCGATGGTTATGATTTTGTCTTCGACAAGTCGGGCGTGAGCTTGTCAACCGTGCCTGTTCTGCTGTTTTACAAAGACGCCGTGGACTTTACTGATGAAGTGGTGGTGGAATTGAACAAAGACGCGGGCGCTGCTCCAGCTGCCGCTCCTACTCCAGCCAAATAAGGCCCACACCGAAGCGATGAACTTTAGGCGCGTCGATTTATGATCGACGCGCCTCTTTTTTGGATCGAATAGAAACTGAAACCATGAGAGAAGCCACCAGGCATACCATGACAATTCAGCAATTGCTTGAATTGGTGAGCGGGAATCTGCTGTCTGGAGACCCGCAAACGGAAGTCAAAGGCCTGAATTCCATTTCTGAAGCGCAGCATGGGGATGTGACTTTCCTTGGCAACACCCGCTACGCCGCTGCTCTTGCCGCGAGTCGGGCCTCCGCTGTTTTGGTTCCAGTTGGGTTTCAAGCGACAGAGGATGATAAAGCTTACATCGCGGTGGAGAACCCGACGCTGGCTTTCTCGCGTGTCATTCGTCAGTTTGGCCCCAAAAAACCGACGGCTCGATGGGGCATCAATGACTTGGCCATGGTGGACCCGTCTGCCAAGTTTGACCCTGAACATGTCAGTATTGGGCTCGGGGTTTACATCGGTGAAGGCGCTGTCATCGGGAGAGGGACCATTTTGTGGCCTGGGTGTTTTGTCGGTGCGGGTGCGGTGCTCGGTGAGAACTGTGAATTGCACCCCAACGTGGTGATTCGGGAACGCTGCATATTGGGTAACCGCGTGGTCATCCACAGTGGGTCGGTCATTGGTTCAGATGGATTTGGCTATGAGATGCATGAGGGGCGGCACGTGAAAATCGAGCAGGTGGGGATAGTCCAGATCGAGGATGATGTGGAAATCGGCTCCTGCACGACGATTGACCGCGCGCGCTTTGGTCGGACCTTGATCGGCGAGGGCACGAAGATCGATAACTTGGTGCAGATTGGCCACAACTGTGTGCTGGGAAGACATTGCATCATTGTTTCGCAAACGGGCATCTCAGGCAGCACGCGGATCGGTGACAATGTGACGATGGGCGGGCAGGTTGGGGTGGCCGGGCATTTGGTGATTGGGGATCGTGTGATTCTGCTCGCCAAATCTGGGGTCACGAAAAGCATTCCTGAACCCGGGGCTTACACGGGCTACCCGGCGAAGCCGCTGATGGAAGGCCGAAAGATGCTGACCTATCCAGCCCGCGTGCCGGAGCTTATGGATCGGGTGAAAAAGCTTGAGCAGAGATTGGCTGCCCTCGAGCAGGGGGAAAAGTGATTCACGTGTCAGACACGGAAGCAGGCTCTTGCGGGCAAAGGGATTTCGGTTATGTAACGGGCCTTCCTTTCTATGCACCATTTCCGCTACCTCCAGGGCTCGCTCCACGCTGAGAACGTCGATCTTCAAACCCTTGCTGAACAGCACGGTACGCCGCTGTATGTTTACTCCAAGGAGACCATTGTAGATCACTACACACGGTTGGACACCGCCTTGTCCCGCCTGGACCACATGATCTGTTATGCGGTGAAGGCCAATTCGAATCTGGCGGTGCTGAGCACCATCGCACAACTGGGGGGTGGCTTTGACATCGTGTCAGCGGGTGAGCTCTTCCGCGTGTTACGGGCAGGCGGCCAAGCGGCCAAATGCACCTTCGCGGGCGTTGGTAAGACGCGGGATGAGATCGAGTTTGCACTGAAAGAAGGGATTTACTGTTTCAATGCGGAGTCCGAGGCAGAACTGCGGTTCATCGATCAGATCGCCGGAGAGTTGGGGCTAAAGGCCCCCGTGGCGGTGCGGGTGAATCCCAATGTGGATGCCAAAACGCACGCGAAAATCACGACGGGTAAAAGTGAGAATAAGTTTGGGATCGACTTTGATCGGATCGAAGAAGTGTATCAGATCATTTCTACCGAATGCCCTAATTTGGAGATTCGCGGCTTGCAGATGCACATCGGCTCGCAACTCACTTCCGTCGGGCCGTTTGTGGAAGCGGTGGCAAAAGTGAAACCCTTGGTGCAGGCCATGAAGGCGAAGTATGGCCTGGAGTTTTTCAGCATCGGAGGCGGCATCGGCATCGTTTACAAGCAGAGCTTGGATTCCGGCAGTTCCGACTGGTGGAGCCTGGAGGGCAATGAAAGTCATCCGCTGACGATTCAAGCCTATGCCAATGCGGTGGTGCCGCTCTTGGAAGATCTGGGCCTGCGCATTTTGCTGGAGCCAGGTCGCTTCATGGTGGGCAATGCCGGGGTGCTGCTGACTCGGGTGGTCTATGAAAAGCGGGGTCAGGCGAAAGTTTTCAAGATTGTCGATGCGGCGATGAATGACCTGATCCGCCCGACGCTTTATGAGGGCTGGCATCAGATTGTGCCGGTGCAAAAAGCCGGGGCAGGGGAGACCGAGCTGACCGATGTGGTCGGGCCGATTTGCGAAACGGGCGATTACTTGGCTCAAAATCGCGATTTGCCACCCGTGCAATCAGGGGACGTGCTGGCGGTGATGAGTGCGGGTGCTTACGGTTTCACGATGGCGTCCAACTACAACACACGGCCCATGCCTGCGGAAATCCTGGTAGATGGGGCGGAAGCCCATGTGGTGCGTGAGCGCCAGACGCTGGAGGACCTGCTGCGCGGTGAGCACGTGCCGCCTGTGAAGTAGAATGAGCGAGCGCCCACCCCCGGAGAAAAGGGACGTTTTCTTCGAGGAGGTGCCGGTTCGTGGCAGAAGTCGTGAGACTTTTCTGGCGAGAGCTGCGCGCTTGGAACACTGGTGCAGGGTCTCCCATGCTGTCTGCGGAGAGACTTTTGCGATCACAGTATGCGATCTGTAGCGTCGAGGCCTGGGATCGACTGGAAATGGTGGTCATAGGTCAGCACAACAGCCCCCGCATGCAGCGCGCAGGCGGCGATGTGGATGTCCTGAATGGGCAGATTGATGCCTTGGCGGTCCAGGGTCCAGGCGAGTTCCAGGGTTTCTTCCCAGCGTTTGGGGGAGGAATCGAGGTAGAGCATGACCGACCAAGCGCGTTGATAGTTCTCCAGCCAACGTCGGTGGCGCAGTCCGCGCCCGACTTCGGCTTGGATGAGGCCACAGGTCGCGATGTCCCGGGTCTCTGCCAGGAAAGACAGGGCGCGGAGTGGGTCGTGGCCGTTGCGGGCCTGCTGAATGTACCAGCAACTGTCCACGAGGATGGGGCGGCTCATG
>JBIIUD010000344.1:0-4370 GCA_044340175.1 Verrucomicrobiaceae bacterium | reverse complement strand
AACCTCGGCCCCCGCTCCTCAGCCTTCGGTGTCGCAGGTGCGGTCTGAATGCCATTGGTCTGCCGCAGACGATCTAGCATTTCACGCAGTTTTTCAAAACTCCCTGGAACCCTCCCCATGCCCTCTGGAGCCGAGTCTGGCTTATTCTGAGTGACCCCGGAAACGCCAGTGTCCCCATCATCATCGTCATCGACATCCTCCTCCTCATTCAGCAGTCCTTCTGGTGCACCTTCCTCCTCATTGCCCTCCAAAATTTGAAAGGGCGAGTCCACACTCGGTGCCGACTCAAGTTGATTGATCGGCACTTCATCCTGCGGCAGCGCCGCCCTCGGCTCCTTTAATCCCCCAGAGACCTGACGCACCAGCGCCTGGGTATCCGCATCAAAAATCTCCGGTTTGCTCAGTTGAAAGGGGGAATCTTGTGGCCCAGCAGCCCCACCCTGCACCAGCGGTAGCAGCCCCATGCCTCCATGTCCCGTCGAATCCTCGTCCAGGAACGCTTCCGTTTCGTCGGCAAAGCCCTGCCGCATCCCTTCATGCGGAATCGAGTGCCGATACACCGCCCACTGCTGCGCAGCATGACGCAGGAACACCCGTGCCGAGACCGACCCCAATGGCCTGCCCATGAAATAACGCGGCACATCCAAGAAGTCCTCGAAGGAACGTGCCAGGTTCGGCTCAACACTTGCGCGCTTCAACCGCAGCTTCACCAGGTCGGCCGCCTCCTCTTCCGTCAATCCTCTCAGCAGCAGCCGAGAAGCCGTCAGCCGATCCTCCAAGGCACTCGGCAGGTGATGCCCAAAGGTCGCTTGCCAGACATCCTGATTCAAACTCAACACAACCGGATGCCCATCCAACTCGGCCAGATCCAACAGCAGCGTGGCGATTTGCAATCCTGCCTCCGCATTCCGGTAAAAGCCATCCAAATGATCCACCAACACCACCACCGGCCGCCACAGGCCCAGCAGCTTCATGACAATGCCGCAGCCTTCCTCGGACTGCGTCGCCAACTGCCTCAAACCCGCCAGACCCGCTCCCTGACCGTCCAAGCCCTGGGCGATGAAAGCTTGCAGCCAAATCTCCGCCTCAGCAGGCGTCACCACCCCAGTGGTGCGGCTGGCCAGTTCAGCCATCGGCTTGCGCAGTTGGGTCACATGCTTGCGCAGCCATTCACCAATCAAATGGGCCTGACCGCCACTGCTGAAAATCTCCTTGGCTGGCCCCGAAAGCACCCGCAGCGCCTGCTCGGGATTGGCACACGGAAGCTTACCACTGCGGATCAATTGGCGCAACAACGTCGCCACCACCCCCGCCGAGGCTTCTCGCAAAACCGACCAGCCTTCCTCCCCGGTCTCCGCCCGCTCCAAAGCCTCGATTCCTCGCCGCGCGACGTTGACCCGAGTCACCTCATCCCCCATCCGGAAAGCCAGCGGCAAAATCAACCATTGCGCTCCGCCTGACGACGTCATCCGGCCCAGCAAGTGCGTCTTGCCATAACCCGCCCGGGGCGCCGTCAGCAGTACCAAAGGCTGCCCTGATGCCTTTCCAGACCCTGCCTGCTGCTCCTCCACGGCTTGGCTGAGCCGCTCCAGAACATCCGCATTGAGCGCGCCCACAGACCCCCCCTCCGTCACCCCATAGGGACCAGGGCAAACGTCCAAAGAAAAGGGATTTAGGCCCGGCAGTGCCGGTTCTTGCAGGGATTCATCGGACTCGGAAGTTTGAAACTCAGACACGGCAGAAAATGGGTAGGAACCGAATATCCATGATCTCTATTCCAAATCGCACAATTAGAAAGCACAAACTTTCTAAAAATGATAAATTTAGCATCTTTGAGACACATTTTACAAAATATTGCTTTTGCCCTGCCGCCCGTGCTAGGCCAACAAACCTTGCACAACCTTACCATGAACGTCGGTTAAACGATATCTCCGACCCTGAAACTTGTACGTCAAACGCTCGTGATCAATGCCCAAAAGATGCAAAATGGTGGCATGGAAATCATGGATATGCACCCCTTCTTTGACCACGTTGTAGCCAAATTCACAGGTCTCTCCATAAACTGAGCCCGCTTTGACCCCACCGCCAGCCATCCATCCGGTAAAGCAGCGCGGGTGATGATCCCGGCCAAAGTTCGCTTTGATTTTGCCTTGGCAGTAGTTGGTGCGGCCAAATTCCCCCCCCCAAACGACCAGAGTATCCTCCAGCATTCCTCGCTGCTTCAAATCCCGTACCAATGCCGCCGCCGGTTGATCGGTCTCTTGACAGAGCCTCGGCAGAGCCCCTGGCAATCCGCCATGGTGATCCCAATCCTGATGGTAAAGCTGAATGAAAGGCACGCCCCGCTCAGCTAACCGCCTCGCTTGCAAACAGTTCGCCGCAAAGCTCCCCGGCTTCTTGACATCAGGTCCATAACTGGCCAGCACGTGCTCAGGCTCATCTGAAAGATCCGTCACCTCAGGAATGCTCGACTGCATCCGGTACGCCATCTCATAATGGTCGATCCGACTCTCGATCTCAGCATCCGGCGTCCCCACAAGTTGATGCTGATGCAGATCCTTTAGCCGATCCAAAAGCATCCTCCGACTCTCCGCACTCACGCCCTCTGGATTCCTTAAATACAGCACCGGATCTTCCGAAGCCCGAAACATCACCCCTTGATGCTTGCTCGGCAGGAACCCACTGCCCCATAAATGCGCGCCCAGCGGTTGCCCACCTTTGTCCTTCGTGATCAGCACCACGAACGAAGGCAGGTTCGCATTGTCCTGCCCCAAACCATAGTTCATCCACGCCCCCATGCTGGGTCTGCCCGCAATCTGTGAGCCCGTCTGGAAAAACGTCACCCCCGGCCCATGATTGATCGCCTCCGTGAACATCCCTTTCATCAGACACAGATCATCCGCAATCGCTGCTGTGTGCGGCAACAATTCGCTGTACCATCCACCCGCCTGCCCATGCTGTTTGAATTTGAAGGGCGACCCCACCAACGGCAGCGACGACTGATTGCCCGACATGCCCGTCAACCGCTGCGTCCCCCGCACCGAGTCTGGCAGCTCCTCCCCATGCCGCTGGTTCAGCAGCGGTTTGTAATCATAGAGATCCAGGTGAGATGGGCCGCCAGACATGAACAGATAGATGATGCGCTTTGCCTTCGGAGCCCCGTGCGGCGCGCCCAAGATCCCCCGTTCGACCCCTGCCCCGTGCGCCTGTTCACTGCTCAGCAGATTCGCCAAAGCGATCCCACCCAAACCCATACCCGCCTGATTCAGCAGTTGCCGTCGGGAGAGAGGGAACACGGATGGGCACTGAGGTTCACTGATGGGAGAAACGCGAGCTCCCCGCCTCGCCTCCATCCCATCGGGAACGTCCCCCTTAAAAACTTCATCAAAATCAGTATTCATATCAGTGCTCATAAGTGTCAATCAGTGTTCCCCTCCCCCCATCAGCGTTTCACCACACTCTCATCGTGGTTCATGAGGGCCTGGGCCAGAACGGTCGCCGCCGCTACGCTCACGGCATCTCCCTCCATCGGCGCGCTTCCGATGCTCATCAGCTTCTTTGCCTCCTCCGGTCTCCCCGCAAAGTACGCCTTCTGTTCTTCCCAGAGCCTCGTCAAAATTTCCTTCTCTCGTGCATCCGGTTTCCGACTCAAACAGCGCAGCATCCCCATCTCAATCATCCGTCCCACATCCCCGTTGGATTCCTTCACCAGCGTCTGTCCAAGCACCCGTGCCGCCTCCACAAACTGCGTCCCATTCAGCAAAATGAGCGCCTGTAGCGGCGAGTCTGTCCGCTCCCGTTTCGCACTGCAAACCGCCCGCCTCGGAGCATCAAAGGTCTGCATCGCAGGCGGTGGACTGGTCCGCCGCCAGGTCGTGTACAAACTGCGACGATACAACCCCTCGCCTTCACTTGCTTTAAACGGCTTGAACGCCTCCACCAATTCATAAGGATTCACCGGTGGCCCACCCACCTTGAATTTTAACAGTCCGGCAGCCGCCAGCGCATTGTCACGGATCATCTCAGCCGGCAGTCGAAACCTTGGCCCCCGCGCCAGCCACTCGTTCTCTGGATCATTTTCCATCACCTCAGCTGCCGCCACGCTGCGCTGCTGATACACCCGGCTCATCACGATTGTCTTCATCAACCGCTTCACATCCCAACCGCTCTCGATGAAAGAAAGCGCCAGCCCGTCCAGCAGTTCGATGTGCAAGGGTCGTTCCCCTTGGCTGCCGAAGTCCTCTGCCGTCTTGACGAGCCCACGACCAAACAGCCCCTGCCAAATCCGATTCACCGTCACCCGCGCCAGCAGCGGATGATCCGGGGCCGTTAACCACTGCGCCAGCCCCAGGCGATTCAAAGGAGCACCT
>JBIIUD010000343.1:0-4387 GCA_044340175.1 Verrucomicrobiaceae bacterium | reverse complement strand
GCATTTGGCATCTATTAGTAGAGGCCGAAGTCTGGTCGCCCGTTTTACTGCCGGGTCCTGTCGCTGTTGGAGAATACCTTTGGGAGGCTCTCAAGGATGGCACGCTCGCGGAAGCCTGCTGGGTCACGATGACGCGCTTGGTGATCGGATATTTGATCGGCTGTGTGATCGGGCTGCCGCTTGGCATGTTGACGGCGCGCAGCAAGACACTGAATGACACTCTCGGCGTGCTGGCTCTCGGGCTGCAAACGCTGCCCAGTGTGTGTTGGGTGCCGCTGGCCTTGCTCTGGTTTGGGCAGAGTGAAAGCGCCATGCTGTTTGTGGTGATCATGGGCACCTTGTGGTCGGTGCTCATCGCCGTGGACAACGGCGTGCGCAATCTGCCGCCGATCTACACCCGCGCCGCCCGCACCATGGGCAGCACGGGATTTCACACACTGCGGTATGTCATTTTGCCGGCATCCATGCCCTATGTGATCAGCGGCATGAAACAGGGCTGGGCCTTTGCTTGGCGCTCTCTGATGGCCGCCGAGATCTACGTTACCCTGCTGACAGGTTATGGGCTCGGGCACCTGCTGCATTTTGGCCGCGAACTCAACGCCATGGATCAAGTGACCGCGATCATGTTGGTCATCGTGGTCATTGGTTTGTTGGCCGATAAGGTTCTGTTCTCACCCTGGGAGCGGTTCTTGCATCGGCGCTGGGGTTTGAACGGCTGATTCAACACCCCAAAGTTGTGTTCGCTGTCAGAAGGTGCGATTTGGTCGCGTAACACGACCCACTCCATCATGACTGCCCGCTTCTTCCCGCTTGCTGCTTTGCTCTGTGCCACTACCGCTGCCGCAGCGGTAAAACTGCCGTCCGTGTTCTCGGATCACATGGTACTTCAACGGGACAAAGCGATCCCGATTTGGGGCACAGCATCCCCTGGGGAAGAGGTGACGGTCGAGTTTGCCGGACAAACGAAGCGTGCCAAAGCCGATGGGGCGGGCAAATGGATGGTGAAGTTGGAGGCGCTGCCCGCCAACGCTCAGCCTCAAGTTCTCAAGGTGGGCGGGGTCACGATTCAAGATGTGCTAGTGGGGGAGGTTTGGCTGGCTTCTGGCCAATCGAACATGGAGTGGGAGATGCAGATGAAGCCGGATTCCAAGGCCGACATTCCGAATGCGAATCACCCACAGCTTCGTCTCATCGAGATCCCCAAAACGGTCGCCCTCGCACCTCAGAACAATGTGTCTGCTGCCTGGGCCACCTGCACGCCGGAGAGCGCCGCTACTTTCTCCGCCGTGGGCTATTACTTTGGGCTGAAGTTGCAGGAGGAATTGAAAGTACCCATCGGCATCATCCAGAGCGCCTGGGGTGGCACGCGCATTGAGCCCTGGACGAGCGAGGCGGCTTTTGACGCGGTGCCTGAGTTGAAGGCATTTGCACAAGAAGTCCATGCCAAGTTACCTGGCAACCCGGCTTATCAAGCGGCTCACGAGAAGCACTTGGCCGCCGTCGCCACATGGTCCGAGGCTGTGCGGGCCGCACTGAGAAAGAAACTGCCGGTCCCCGCCATGCCCGGTCAGCCGCAGACCTTCACGGCTGGCGCGGGCACGCCGACGGCTCTTTACAACGCGATGATTCATCCTCTGGTGCCCTTTGCCATCCGCGGAGCGATCTGGTATCAGGGTGAGTCCAATCACAACGAAGGCTTTGTTTACACTGAGAAAAAGAAGGCCCTGCTCGCCTCCTGGCGCAGCGTGTTTCAGCAGCCGGACCTGCCGTTTTACTTTGTTCAAATCGCCCCCTTTCAGTATGGGCAGGAAGACATCGAGATCCTGCCGCAATTTTGGCAGGCGCAGCGCGAGTGTCTGAAGATTCCGCACACTGGGATGGCCGTCATCACCGACATCGGCGAGGTGCCGGACATCCATCCTGCCAAGAAGAAAGAAGTCGCCCGCAGGCTCTCCCTCTGGGCGTTGGCCAAGACCTATGGCCGGGCGGAGATCGACCCCAGCGGTCCGCTTTATGCCAGTCACGCGGTGGAAGGCGCGACGATTCGAGTGAAATTCGACCACGCCGCCAGCGGGCTCGCCGCGCGCGATGGCAAGCCGCTCTCGCATTTTGAGATCGCCGGGCGCGACGGCCTGTTCGTTCCTGCCGAGGCTAAGATCGAAGGCAGCGACGTGATCGTGACCTCGCCTAAAGTGCCGGAGCCACGCCGCGTCCGCTTCGGTTGGAGCAAGCTGGCGATTCCCAATCTCATGGACAAGGACGGCCTGCCTGCCACCGCTTTCCACACGCATTGGCCAGTCGATCCAGATCTGGGACAAAACTTCGCCCGCGATGGCGCCTGGGTCAGCAGTGACAAAAATGTCTGGGGTTGGGACACGGGACTGACGGATGGCTCCTGGGGCTTTCGTGCGCCGCAGTGCTTTGCCACCGGCAATAGCGACTCGTTTCCGAAACACGTGACGATCGATCTGAAGGAAACGCGCACCTTGAACCTCGTTCGTCTAGGCACTCCCGACATTGGCTCCACCAAGACCGTCACGATTTCTGTGAGTGCCGACGGCAAAACCTTTCGCGAGGTAGGCAAACATGTCTTCGCGCCGGGCAAGGCCGAGCAGGCGGCGGTGGCGTTTCCCGACAGCGAAGCCCGCCATCTCCGACTCACTTACCTCGATCACCACGCGCAGGCGTTTGGCGGATTCCCCAACACCTTTGGTTTTACCACAGAGGTGGAGGCCTATCGGGTGAAGTAAAGAGCTGCGCTTAGGCGAGGATCAAAGCAGCCATGACTTTCGAATCCGCAAGAGACTACTGCCTCTCCCTGCCTGAGGTGGAGGAAACCCAGCCTTTTGGGCCAGAACTGTTTGTGTATAAAGTCGGGGGGAAAATGTTTGCGCTGCTCAGCCCGGACGATGAGCCAACGCGAATGAACTTGAAATGCGATCCCGAACGGGCTTTGGAGCTGCGTGATCGCTATGAGTCGATCTTGCCCGGCTATCACATGAGCAAAAAGCACTGGAACACCCTCATCCTGGACAGCAGCCTCTCCACGAGTCTCGTGCGTGAACTGGTTGATCATTCGTTTGATCTCGTCGTCAGCGGCTTGCCCGTGAAGGTAAGGCAGAACTACCGGAGAAAAGAGTGATGCGAATCTCCGAATTGTTTTACTCCATCCAAGGCGAGGGCATGCTGGTCGGTGTGCCCTCCGTTTTTGTGCGCACCTCCGGCTGCAACCTGCGCTGCGCCTGGTGCGACACACCCTACGCCTCCTGGAATCCGGAGGGTCGCGAATACAGTGTGGTAGAGATAGTGGCGGAAGTGCAACGCCACCCAGCACGGCATGTGGTGCTGACGGGTGGGGAGCCGATGATCGCCAAAGATCTGCCGGAACTCGCACAGCGGCTCCGGGATGCAGGTTACCACCTCACCATTGAGACAGCCGGCACAGTCGCGCCGGAGGACATCGCCTGTGATTTGGCCTCGATCAGCCCGAAACTGGCACATTCCACGCCCAGTATCGAGCAGGCGGGTCAGGCCTGGGTGCGGCGGCATGAGGAGACCCGGCTGCAACCCGATGTGCTGCGCGCCTGGGCAGCGCAGTATGAGGTGCAGTGGAAGTTTGTCATCGCCAGCGAGTCGGACCTAATGGAGGCGCGGCAAGTGATCGAAAGCGTCGGCTTACCCATCGAACCCGCGCAGGTTTTGCTCATGCCAGAGGGCATCGACCGGGAGACCCTGCACGCCCGTTACCCACTGCTCATCGAGGCCTGCAAACACTTCGGCTACCGACTTTCACCGCGTTTCCACGTGGACCTATTTGGAAATAAGCGCGGGACTTGACTCAGGATCGCGCCTGAAAACATTCGCTTCCCCTGCGATTTCCGCCAGAGTCCACAGGTTCTCGCGTTTTTTGTTCGTTCTTTACCCCCTTTCCCGTCACGTCCCATGTCAGACACCGCCGCCGCTACCGCTTTCGTTGAAGGTTATCACAAACTCAAAGCCGCCCTCGGCCGCCGCATCGTGGGGCAAGATGAGGTCATTGAGCAGGTCTTCATCGCCATCGCCGCAGGCGGTCACAGCCTTCTCGAAGGTGTCCCTGGACTCGCGAAAACGCTGCTGGTGAAAACGCTGGCCGACGCCCTGCACCTCTCTTTCCGCCGCATTCAGTTCACGCCCGATCTGATGCCTGCTGACATCACCGGCACCGAGATCATTCAGGAGGACGCCGAGACCGGTCGCCGCAAGCTGACCTTCCAGCCCGGTCCCATCTTTTCTCAGATCATCCTCGCCGACGAAATCAACCGCACCCCGCCCAAGACCCAGGCGGCCCTGCTCGAGGCCATGCAGGAAAAATCCGTGACTGTCGGGAGTGAGACCTTCATCCTCCCAA
>JBIIUD010000342.1:0-4402 GCA_044340175.1 Verrucomicrobiaceae bacterium | reverse complement strand
GCCTTTGCCTCCCGTAATGACGGCCACTTTTGGTTCCGAATTCATGCGATAGGATCGGGGCACACGTCGCGCCGCTGACATTTCACGCAGTGGTCACCCAGATAGAAAGCATCCAAGAATGCCATGAGGTCACGGATCGTCTCACGATCATCCGTCACCACACCGGCTTCAAAATTACGGCGATGCGGGCTCTTAGCTCCCATGCCTGCACCTGTTAGGTTCGCCGAACCAACATACGCTTTTTTGCCATCGGCAATGACACATTTCTTGTGCATGCGGGGGCAGAGGATTCGCTCAAAAACCTCCGACTGAACCAATTCTGGAAAGCGATCAAAGTCCTCCCGAAAGCGGGGTCCAGGTTCCTTGGCATGAACTAACCGGATTTCCACACCGTCCCGCAGCTTGTCCGCTAGCACTT
The DNA here is from genome assembly GCA_044340175.1 of Verrucomicrobiaceae bacterium. Classification (GTDB taxonomy): domain Bacteria; phylum Verrucomicrobiota; class Verrucomicrobiia; order Verrucomicrobiales; family Verrucomicrobiaceae; genus JAGRPD01. The sequence continues at coordinate 3,984 of JBIIUD010000342.1, read as the reverse complement.
TCAAGAAAGGCACGAAGTCTTTGCCGTCTTCAATGTAAAGATCTTTGATGTCGGCCGTGACAATCCACAGCAAGCGGTGCGCCTCCATCACCAACTCCTTCAGCACAAGCTGGTAAGTGGCTTCATTGAGAACAAGACGCGTGGTGGACATCTGAAGCCACAGTGCACCCATCCGCACAGCACGCAAATGACCAAGAACGCTGACACCGCATTTCCACGACGCAGAAGCCACCTGGAACGCGGCGCTCGACCACGCGTGGGCAGGTGAGCCAGCGGCTCACCCAAGCGTCAAAGCTTGCGACCGGCTCAATCCGCAAACACCTTGAACAATTCCACTTCAAAAATCAGCGTCTCATTTGGACCGATGTCCATGCCCGCGCCCCGTGGACCATAGGCCAGTTCGGAGGGAATGAAAAAGCGGGTCTTGCCGCCTTCCTTCATCAATTGAACGCCTTCGGTCCAGCCTTTGATGACGCGATTGAGCGGGAACTCGATGGTTTGAAAACGCGCATAGGAACTGTCAAATTCCACACCGTTCAGTAGGGTGCCGCGATAGTGAACTTCCACCGTATCCGTGGCTTTTGGGCTTTTGCCGGTGCCTTCTTGCAGTACCACATACTGCAGTCCGCTGGCTGTCGTGATGACGCCTTCTTTTTTGGCATTTTCCGCGAGAAAGGCGCGACCGGCTTCGAGTGCTGCTTGAGACATGAGTTTCGATAAAAAGGTTGGAAATGAGCCTCTTCTCTGCTGCGGAGTGGCGCGCCCTGCAAGTTCGAAATGAGAAGACATGGGCTCGAATTGCTGGTTCCATATTCCTTTAGAACGCTGCAGCCATGAACCCCGGAACACAAACAGCACGCACGAGCAAACGACATCGAGCCTTCCACGATCGCATGCTCAGCGTGCAATGATCGCATTGGATCACGGCGATGAATGGTCGATGATAAAAATGTCATGAAACGACGAACCCTCACCTTGCTGCTCGCGTCCCAGACGGGTCTTTCACCAGTCCTGACGGCAGAGCCATTGCTGAATCGTATCACTCAAAAGTTCAAAAACGCCAAACCCATGAAAACCGCACCTGCTTCCCTCATCGTCCGCCGCTCCTCCGAACGAGGTCATGCGGATCACGGCTGGTTGAAATCCTTTCACTCGTTTTCCTTCGCAGACTATTACGACCCGGCGCACATGGGCTTCCGCAGCCTGCGAGTCATCAACGAAGACCACGTCGCCCCCGGAGGTGGGTTCCCCACACACCCCCACCGCGACATGGAAATTTTTTCCTACGTGGTCAAAGGCGCGCTTCAACACAAGGATAGCCTCGGTAATGGCCGCGTGCTCCAGCCAGGGCAGATCCAACTGATGAGCGCAGGGAAGGGGGTGCTCCATAGCGAGTTCAACCCCGCTTCTGATGTCACCACCCACATGCTTCAGATTTGGATTCAGCCGCGCCAGCGGGGTCTCGTTCCCAGTTACACCGAATGGCATCCCAATCCCGCGCATGAAACCGAAGCCAAAGTGCTCGTCATTTCCAGCGACGGCCGCGACGGTTCAGCCACCATTCAGCAGGATGCGGATGTTTACCGGGTGCGTTTGCCAAAGGGAGAGACCCTCTCCCAAGAAGTGCGCAGCGGACGCGGTGTCTGGTTCCAACTCATCAAAGGCAGCGTCAAGATCGGCGAGGTGGTCCTAGAAGCGGGCGACGCCATCAGCAGCGAAATCGAAGGAACACTCTCCTTCACTGCTGGCAGCGATGCGGAAGGTTTGCTCTTTGATTTGGGCTGACCCGTTTAGAATCTGAAACGCGGCGCACCGTCTCGCAACCGAGTCGGTGCCCTGTTTCCCGTAGGGTGCCCGGCTTCATGCCAAACGCCAGCGCGCCTGCCTGAGAACGGCATGCTCACCCGTCTTCAGCGCTTCGTACCAGACGGTCAAAAGTGAGCCATCCTCGAGTTCAACAGTGCTTGGGTAACCCAAATCACCATGGCTCCCATCGCCAGACAGGATCATCGCCTCTCCCCAGGTTTTGCCATGGTCCTCACTGATCCTGACTTGATTACCAAAGGGTTTGCGTCGGTGACCGTAGGACATAAGTAGGCGTCCGTCGCGCAACTTGAGCAAGTGCGAAGGCAGGCCCCAGACACCGATCGAATGCGGGACCGTCCAGGTTTTACCACCATCCCGAGATTCACTTTGCAGGGTCTCACCTTTGGCATTCGCATTGTGATTGCGAATCTGTGCGATGAGTGTCCCATCCGCAGCTTCCACAGCATGAAGCTCATGGTAGTCTCCTGTCACCGAGTCACCAGGACGCACGGGGATTTCAGCCAAAAACTGCCAGGTCAAACCGTCGTCTTTGGACTCCGCGACACCGATCTTCTTATCCGACGTCCAAAGGAATTTCCCTGCATACAAAAGGCGGCCATCCTTGAGTTGGATGGGGCCATGGGGGCTGTTCACCACCGTAGGAATGCGGGCAGACCAAGAGATCCCGCCGTCTGTGGAACGCAAAGCCCAGACACCGAGCTCCGCGCGCCGTTGCTCGGGAGTGAGCCAATCCCGCTCCGCTTTCCAACGCCGCACTTTTTCGGGATCCCATGCCGCCAGCTTTTCCGGAGAAGCCATCAGGCGCTCCTCATAGGCTAAGGAAGAAAACGTGGTGACGATCAACGTGCCCCTGGCCGTTTCCAGCACCCCCGAGTCCCGATCATCCAGGGGCCCATCGTGCAGCACGCGCGGAAAGGTCCAGGTTTCACCGTTATCAGTGGACTTCATGGCATGAACCTGCCCAAAAGGGCAGACATGCGCCACACGCCCCCCTGACCATGTCACCCAAAGTTCACCATTCGCACGGCGCGCCACGGTGGACCATCCGGCATAAAACTCCGGTTGCTGGGAAATGACTTTGATGTCAGCCACCTTCAGCGTCGGGGCTGCCGCGCGTGACACCCACGGCGCAGCGACAGCCAGAGAGGCGGTGGTCAAGAATCGACGACGGGAAAATGGGGCAGGGGAGTTGGAAAGTGGCACCCCCCATCAACGTCAGAGCCGACCCGTGTGTTTCGATTTCGATCAAAGGGAGCGCTTCCAAATCACCCAGCATTCCGGTGGCGCCGCCGTGCGATTCACCGGGCGTAGATGCTGAACCTCAAACTCACGCGGGTCCAGCGACACCCCCCAGGCCGCGATCTGACGCGCCTCCTCCGCGCCGCCTTCATGCCCTGGATAGACCGCGATGGTTAAGAGTCCCCCAGGGCGTAGCCACGTCAACGCATGGGCTAGCGCCAACATCGTGGACGCGGTCTGCGTGATGCATTGTTTGTCAGAACCCGGCAGGTAGCCGAGATTAAACATGACCGCCGCCAGTTGACCCTGAAACGACTGCGGCAGGTTCATCGGCAGAGTCTCGTGCCCGGCGTGAAAAAGCGTGAAATCACTCGCCGTCACACCGTTCTCGAGCAACCGCAGGCGTGTGTTTTCGACCGCTCTTTCCTGCACATCAAAACCAAACACATGCCCTCCAGGAAGCACGCGCCCGGCAAGAAACAACGTGTCATGCCCATTGCCTAAGGTCGCATCCACCACCACATCTCCCGGCTGGAGGCGATCCTCCAAGAGCAATTGGGACCACCGCACGGCTGAGGGCAGGCCACCTGAGGAACTGGCAATACGAAAAGACATCACGATCAAAGGTTGTGGCGCAAATCCACCTCCGACTCAAGCGGCTTCCCATCCAGCCAGTGTTCGACCAAATGCCGAGCGGCCCACGGCGCACGCAGCGCCCCTTTTGATCCCAGGCCATTGAAAAATCCCACGCTGTCATAGCTGGGATGTCGCCCCACCAGCAGTTTCGCCCGCTTCACGATCGGGCGCACCGCTGTCTTCACCTCTTGCCACGTCACAGCGCCCACCACGAGCCCTTCCACCCGTTGCCGCAAAGCCTCCAGCTTGCCTGGATCAGGTTCATGAGGTCGCCGCCAGTCA
>JBIIUD010000341.1:0-4408 GCA_044340175.1 Verrucomicrobiaceae bacterium | reverse complement strand
TCCCTTCCATCGACCCCCAATCCGCACCGCCACAGTCCCCATCTCCAACCCCTTGGACCCCATGGACTGCGCGCAGCCCGCTGCCGCTTTCGCGTCAGGCAGCCCTGCTGCCGGGAGCCAGCCTCCGCTCGCCCCTGCGGCCACCATCAGACGCCTTTTGATCCCACAACACAACTCCTCCACCTCACCATTGACGCCATGGAGTCAACTTTTTTGCCTGGCAACTTTTCCTGTGGCTGATGCGCCGGCCGCCTGCGATGGGTGTTACCCCGCTGGGATCTGGAATGAGCTTCAGGCCATTGTTGAGTGCATAAGTCGTCGCCGCCTGACAGACCCCGTCACACCCCGTCTCCGCTCCACATCCAGGACCAACTCGGAGCTGCACTCTCAAAGGCAATTTCCTAGCATCCATCAAAAGGAGGGTTTCCAGGTGCTGATCGTGAGTCTGAGAGTTGGAGTGATATTGAGGTGTCATGGAATCGTAGTGGGCTGAGGGCGAAATTTGGTGACAGAGTGATCGGAGGAGTGCTAAAAGAGCAGGATGGTTTATTCATCTCTGTTGGAACTTCTCATTGGTATTGGATTAGCCACTGCAGTAATCTTAGGAATTGGGCAATCTATTGTAAAATCAACAAACGAGAGGAACCGTATGCGCGCCTTGGGATTGAAAGAACCTGCACGCCCATGGTGGGCAAAATGGCGGGTTTGGTTTTGGATCGTGGCCATTGTTCTGATCTTGTATTGCGGAGTAATCTTATTAGACCGCTGATTAGGCCGCAATGGCGTTGCGGTAGCCGCTTGACCGCGATCATTTCTCTGCGGGGCTAGCGCCATGGATGTAGTCTGCAACTTTAAGAAGACCACTCTTTAATCAGAGTGGCAATAGTCGTCTTCCGACGGATAGCGATGCAGCTGAGTTTGGCCCGAGCTTCCGGCATAAGATCGGCCAGGAAATTATTGGCGGCGAGTTGTTCGTGCGTCAGATCCCTTCACAGCCCGTCTCCACTCCACATCCAGGACCAACTCGGTGCGGCCCTCTCAAAAGCGATTTCCTAACATCACGATGGTGTACGTACACACCGAGGGGCAAAAAATGCCCTGTCCGTTGGATCGGACGCCATACAATCTACCGCCGTTCCTTTTGCCTTCTGCGGACGAACAAAGGAGGGTGGGATGAGTTCAGCGACTGATACTGATCGCCGTTCCGGGGACGCCCTGCATGAGAGTGTGTTGGCCGTCGTCAGAGATCCAGGTGCCGGGAATGCCTTGATGATAAGTGCGGACACGAGCGGGCGCTGGCGCGGGAGCAGGGTCGGGACTGGTGACGGTGTAATGATACACCGGGCGAACGGGGGTGGCAGCCTGTTGCTTGAGGGCCGTGGCGTAGGCCTGCCACTCGGTGAGCAGGTTTTGGAGGGCGGTGACTTGGGCGGTGAGCGCTTCTTTTTGGGCGGCGATTTGGCTGTTGGCTGCCATTACCCGGTCGAGACTTTGCTGCATGGCTACGAGCTCAGCGGCAAGACGGTCTTTCTCCGCTTCTAGAAGCGTGTGCTGCTTTGAGAGGGCGATGTAGTTGGCGATGGGGTCCAGCGGGTCGGGGGCGGTCTGAGTCTGGGCGGTGAGCAGGGCGGGGGCCAGGAGGAGGAAAAGAAATAATGTTTTCATCATCTCAAACTACCATGCACGATGCCAGACGACAACGAGCAAAAAAGCAGCGGGGAGGTGGTGCTGGAGGTGTGGCTGCCGGGAAAAGTTAGCAGATAAAATAAAGCCGACGCACCTCGCCCGTCTTGAAACGACGGAGATGGGAAACCGTGAAATGAGTGACAGGCAGAGGAATGAGATACAAGGCGCCGACTTCACCCCTTGGGCAAAGGGGTAAGGCCTTGATCGCTAAGCAGAAAAGATCTGTCTGCCTGCAATACTTCCACCCCCGTCTCCCCCGCCAAAATCAGCACCTGATTCCCCCGTATCGCCGCCACAATCTCCTCGCGCCTCGCCGTGATCGGCAGGTCAGCAGGATAGCGGATAGACATCGGGTTCAGCATCACTAGAACCCCCACCCCAAACCACCCACCCCCAACTCAGTTCAACTCTCAACTGGATGCCTCACTGCACCGCTCCTTTTTCGGATGACAGCATGCAACTTTACTGCATACTGTCATGATAGCATGCAGTTTCACTGCACGTGATCATGTTTCAACGCCTTCTCTCCAAAGCTCAACTGGACGTGGACTCCTGCTTTTTGTGGGGTCCGCGGCAGTCGGGGAAAAGCACCCTGCTCAGGCAACTCTTTCCCAAAGCACCCTATTACGACCTCCTGCTTTCAAGGGAATTCCGCAGACTCTCCGCCAATCCCAGTTTGCTTGCCGAGGAATGTGCGGCCTTGCGGTGGAACGGAGACCATCAGCCTCATCCCATCATCGTTGATGAAATTCAAAAGCTTCCCGAATTGCTCGATGAGGTTCACGCTTTGATGAGTCAAACCGGGTTGCGTTTCATTCTAACGGGATCAAGTCCCAGAAAGCTGCTGCGAGGTGGCGGGAACTTGTTGGGGGGCAGAGCCAACCGCTTGGCTTTGTTGCCCTTGGTCAGTGCGGAGATTCCTCAGTTTGATCTGGATCGTGCCTTGAATCACGGCCTGCTGCCCAGGCACTACTTGGCATCCAAAGTCAACCCCATGCTCGAAGCCTATGTTGGCGACTACTTGCAGGAGGAGGTGCTCGCGGAATCCCTCACGCGTAACCTCCCGGTATTCCAAAAATTCCTGGAAATCGCTGCGTTCAGCAATGGCCAAATGGTCAACTACACCAACATCGCCCGAGAGATTGGCGTCGCGGTCAACACCGTCAGAAGTCACTTTGAAATCCTCGTGGACACCTTGATCGGGGTCTGGTTGCCAGCCTGGACCAAGCGCACCAAGCGTCGTGCCATCGAGTCTCCTCGATTCTATTTCTTTGATCTGGGCATCGTCAACCATTTGACCCGACGCAGTGGCCTCGTTGCCGGTTCTGCCGACTATGGAGCCGCGTTTGAGCACTTCATTTTCACCGAACTGCGAGCCCACGCGCTCTATCGCAAAACCGAACCCATTTCTTATTGGCGCACGGCGTCCGGGCTCGAAGTGGACTTCATTTTGGGCGATGGTACAACCGCCATCGAAGTCAAGTCCTCTGCCGCGATCAGCACTCATCACCTCAAGGGCCTGCGGGCGTGGAAACAGGAACACCCCGATTCACGCTGCCTCCTCGTCTGCCGCGAGCCACGAGCCCGACTCACTGAAGATCAAATCGAGATCCTACCTTGGCAGGTCTTTCTGGAGGAACTCTGGGCAGCGTGATCCCATCACCGGCTCCCTTCCATCGACCCCCAATCTGCTCCGCCACAGCCCCATCTCCAACTCCTTGGACTGAGCGCAGCCCTGCTGCCGGGAGCCAGCCTCCGCTCGCCCCTGCGGCCACCATCCGACGCCTTTGGATCCCACACCGCAACGCAACGCACCTCCCCCACCGCACCATCGACGCCATGGCGGCAACTTTTTTCGGAAAGCAAGTCACCACAGAAGCTTGCCACCATCAATGACAAGCACACTGCCCGTCATGTAGCTGCTGGCCTCGCTAGCGAGGTAAAGGGCCAGCGGGCCGATCTCTTCGGGACGGCCCCAACGGCCCATGGGGATGCTGGCGGCGACTTCGCCTTCAAACTCGGGCTTCTCCCCGATCCAACGTTTGTTGGCGTCGGTCAAAAAGGGGCCGGGAGCGATGGCGTTCACGGTGATGCCATGCGCAGCCCAATCAGCAGCAACAGCCTTCGTGAACATCGTCAGCGCGCCTTTCGAGGTCTCGTAACTGCGTCCACGCATCGCTTTGCCGGGCCAGAGGGCGTTGATGGAGGAGATGTTGATGATGCGGCCCCACTTTCGGGGAATCATCGCGCCGCCGATTCGTTTCGTTAGGATAAAGGCCTGCGTGAGGTTTAAATCTAGAATGCGCTGCCAGTCTTCAAGCGCGAGATCCTCCGTGGGCGTGTTGATTCGGCGACCGCCGACGTTGTTGATGAGAATGTCGATGGGCGCATGATCTTTGAGAACGACATCGCACAGACGTTCGGCCTCCTCAGGCTTCGAGAGATCGGCTTGAATCGAAGTGACGAGCAAATCCTCGCTGCACAGCTCCTCGCAGGCTTTGTGCAGATGTTCGGCGTTTGACCCGGCAATGATGACCTGAGCACCCGCCTCACCAAGCGCACGCGCCATCTCCAAACCAAGGCCGCGCGAGCCGCCGGTGATCAAAGCACGGCGGCCGGTGAGATTGAAGCGATCCAGCACAGACATGAAAACAGATCGGTGCGGTAAAGGGAGTCTTTCAAGCACACCGTAGCTTCATCATGATCACACGACGGCTGCTTT
>JBIIUD010000564.1:0-3195 GCA_044340175.1 Verrucomicrobiaceae bacterium | reverse complement strand
TTCGTCTGGGCAGCGAGGGATGAGTGGCGCAGTGGTGAGCAGGGGAAGGTGCGGGTGGGAAGCCGCATCATCCGGGATCAGTCCTCACTGGGGCAGAGGCTCGGGGTCTTGACCGACGGCGCCAGCGGGGCCCATGAGCACGCCGAGCGGAGCGGAGGCTTTCTCGATGTTCATGAGTTGGCTGACTGTGACAAATCGGTAGCCTTTGGCCAGGAGTTGGTCAAAAGTGCCAGGCATGGCTTGAATGGTGGGGGCATGAATGTCATGCGCCAGGAGGATGGCCCCGGGGTGGGCACCATTGACGATGCGGCTAGTGACCACCGAAACACCCGGGCGACGCCAATCCTGGGGATCGACGCTCCACATGATGGTGGGGTAGCCAAATTCAGAGTAAATCAGCTGCTTGACCCGCGCATTCACCGCGCCGTAAGGGGGGCGGATGGTTTGAGGGCGGTAGCCGGCGGCGGCGTAAACAGCGTCGGCAGACATTTTCAACTCACTGCGGATCTGGTCGTCAGACATGCTGGTGAGGCTGCCGTGGGTCCAGGTGTGGTTGCCGATTTCGTGCCCTTCCGCGATGATCTGGCGCACGATGGCTGGGTAAGCCTTGGCGTTTTTGCCGACCAAATAGAACGTGGCTTTGATGTTGCGATCCCGCAGGATTTTCAGCAGACGGGGGGTGTGAGTGGGGTGGGGGCCGTCGTCAAAGGTCATGGCGACGACTTTCTGGGCGGTCTGGACGGAGGAGTAAGAAAGCCGTGCTCCCGCTGGTGGGACCTGGGGCATGGAGGAGGGCTCATTCAGACGCTGGGCCATCGGATTTGGCCGGGGCTGCGACGGCTGGAGCGGCGACTGGGCAGGTGCTTGAGCAACTTGGGCCGGGGCTTGAATCTGCCCTGCGTAGGGCGGTGGAGCGGTTCTGCCAGGAATGGAGCAGCCCGACTGGGTGCTCACCATGATGCCAAACCAGATGCTTAAATACATGAGAGGAAGTTTCACAATATAAGTTTAGAGGCTGAAATTGGTTAGGGAAAGTCTGAATTTTTCAAAAATTAAAGAAAACGATGGAGGATCGGCAAAAGTTCGTTGGTGGTGCTGGCCGGCCAGAGGTCGCGCTGAGTCATGATGGCGGTATCGAGTGCTTGGTGCTCCGGCCAGTTCGGTTCGGTGGGTAGGCGGCTGACGACTTGGGCGATGATCTGTTTGGCGCGGCGGGCATTGGCATGGAGGTGACCCACGACCGCTTCTGCGGTGACGGGTTCTTCCTCGATCTTCCAGCAGTCGTAGTCAGTGATCATGGCCAGGGTGGCCAGGGCGATCTCGGCCTCCCGAGCGAGTTTGGCTTCTGGCAGGTTGGTCATGCCGATGACGTCGAAGCCGAGACGGCGATTCGTCTCGCTCTCAGCGCGCGTGGAAAAAGCGGGGCCATCCATACAGACGTAGGTGCCGCGTGGGTGGACGGTGGCCCCGGTGGCAGCGGCTTCTTCTGCCAAAAGTGTGCGCAGTCCGGTAGACAGGGGATCTCCAAAGGAAACGTGGGCCACGATGCCACGTCCGAAAAAGGTGTGGTGCTCCCGGCGGCTGGTGCGGTCGAAAAACTGGTCTGGGATGAGGATATGCTCGGGGGCATAGGCTTCCTGCAGGCTACCGACGGCGGTGACGGCGATGATCCAGCGCACGTTCAGATGGCGCATGGCCCAGAGATTGGCCCGATGATTGAGCTCGGTAGGCAGAAGGCGGTGCCCGCGCGCATGGCGGGGCAGGAAGACCAAGCGGCGTCCCTCAAGGGTGCCGAGAGTAAAGGCATCCGAAGGTGGGCCGAAGGGGGTCTCGATGGTGACTTCCTGGCGGTCCGTGAAGCCCTCGATGTCATACAAACCGCTGCCGCCGATGACGCCAATGGCAGGTGGCAGTTCCTGGGCGAGGGGATGCAAAGCGGTGAAGGGCATGGCCGGAAAGTGGTGAGGATGTTCCTTGGGTCAACTGACGAATGTCACCGCCAGCGGCTAAGCCGAAACCAGGGGCGCCGCAAAGAGTTGGTGGCGGGCAGGGGATCGAAGTGGGGGCAGCCTTTGCAACAAAAAAGCTGGCGGTAGATCAGGCTCCGCAAAGATGAAACCCGCCTGCCTGGGACAGGCGGGGTGCTTTGGCGGCCTAGGCGGCAGGGCAGCTCAACCAGAAAGTGGTGGTGTTGTTTTCGGAGGCGACACCGACCTGGATCTTCATTTGATAGGACAGCATGGTGGCGATGGTGAGGCCCAGGCCGAGGTGATTGCTGCTCTTGGTGCCATGGAAAGGGCGGAAGACTTCTGCGAGCTTTTCCTGAGCGATCTGTGACCCTGTGTTGCTGACGAGGATGTCCACGCGGCGTTCCGCCTCAGGCGTGATGACGCCCGGCCCGCAGACCTTCAGCATGGCGCGGCCGCCTGTTTTTTGGCAGGCTTCAGCGGCGTTGCGCAGGAGTTCGACGAGGATTTCCTTCAGGCGGGCTGGATCGACGAGGATGGGCGGCAGTCCGGGTTGGAGGTCGATCTCAAACGACACCCCGGCCTTGTTGAAGGGCTCCGAAAGGCTCGTCTCAATCATGCCCAGGTAATCGTTCAGATTGAGTGATTGAGGCGTCACCTTGGCGCAGCCGCCGGCTGAGCGGATACGCTCGCTCAAGCCGGAGACGCCTGTCGAGGCCTCGCGGATGTGCTGCATGTTCTCGGCGACGCCTGCATCCAGGTCATCCGTCATGAGAATGAGGCTGCTAAAGCCCTGAATGACAGCCAGGAGGTTATTGAGCTTGTGGGTAAGGCCGCGCAGGAGTTCCTGGTGGAAGCCCTCGCTATGTTCATGACCAAGATCCAGATTCGTGGGGAAGACAAATTGCATGGTGTGCCGGGATAAGGTCTGTGTGGGAGACCGTGGGGAAGTTTTGCCGTCGGAAAGACCACAACGCAACTTGAAAACCTGGGTTAGCTCATGATCACCCGCGCCCACCGAGCGGAATGCTGCCTTTGGTGCTTGAGTCTTGAGTCTTGAGTCTTGAGCGCAATCCTGCCAACGAGATCGCGACTATGGCAGTGGCACTGCTAGGCGTGGGTGCGTGTCCACCAGGCGCGTCAAGTCGTCCTTGCTCAGGCCGAGGTCCTGTTGGGCATGGGTTTGGATGCGGGGCAGGGTGACGGTGGAACCGCAGAATTGACCATT
>JBIIUD010000340.1:0-4418 GCA_044340175.1 Verrucomicrobiaceae bacterium | reverse complement strand
CCCCTCCTGATAGCAACGCCGTGTAAACGGTGGCCAGCAGTTGCACCTTCAATTGGGCAAACATCTCAAAATCAGCTAATCCTCCGGCTAAGGACTTGGTCCCCAGGACCGCCAAAAGAAGCGTACCCACGATACCACCGATGCCGTGCACACCGAAGACATCCAACGAATCATCGTAGTGAAACCGTCTTTTGAGCTTGGCGCAGGAATACCAGCACAGGACCGCAGAAACGGCCCCAATGATCAACGCCCCCTTGGGCCCCACCACACCGGAGGCAGGGGTAATCGCCGCCAGACCCGCAATCGCACCCGTGGCAATGCCCAGCACACTTGGCTTTCCATTCTTCACCCACTCGATGAGCATCCAAACCACCGATGCCATGCAGGCAGACAAATGAGTCACCGTGATCGTCATGGCGGCTGCCCCATTAGCCGCCAGTTGACTCCCACCGTTGAACCCAAACCATCCCACCCAGAGCATGGCGGCTCCACTGACCGTCAAAACCAGGTTGTGCGGTAAAAAGGCTGTCGTCGGGAACCCCTTCCGTGGTCCGACCATGATGCAGGCCACGAGCGCCGCGACACCGGCCGTCACATGAACGACAATTCCTCCCGCCAGATCCTTCACCCCACTGAGACCCATGAACTCTCCAGCCCGGTGCCAAACGCCGTAACAGCAAGGCGCATAAACCAGAAGCCCCCAGAAGATGCTGAAGATCAAGATAGCACTGAATTTCATCCGCTCGGCAAACGCCCCGATGAACAACCCGGGCGTGATCATGAAAAACATCATCTGATAGACGAAGTGAAGTACCTTCGGGATTTGTGGACAATCCGCCCGCACGGATTCAACCGTCAAACCACTCATGAAAGCCTCATCCAACCCGCCAATGAACGAATTCCCATCTGAGAAACTCAGGGAATAGCCGCACACCAGCCACAAGAGACTCATCACGCATGTCAGCGCAAAACACTGCATGAACAGCGACAACACGTTTCGTGCCCCAACGAGCCCCGCATAGAACAAAGCCAGTCCGGGAATCATCATGAATAGAACCAGGGCAGATGAGACCAAGATCCAAGCCGTGTCCCCCGAATTAATGGTCGCAACCCCTCCTTCAGCCGCTCTGGCGGACGTAGTAAGCAGGCAGAAGACGGCAGTAGCGGGCAGCAAACGGCTGGGCCCGTAACGAGTGTTACGAAACATGGTGGATTGGGCGTTGATTAATTGGTTGGTTGGTTGGCAGTGCAAATCACCAAAGGCAATTCCACACCGGTCACCAGCAAAGCAAATGGCACGCAATTGCCAAGAGAAAATCGCCCCGCCCTGCAAATCTACATCAATCCCCGGTGCGGGCTGATCACACGTTTCTGGCGACTCGACTGCTCCGGGCAGCTCAGCTCACTGACCTGGGGGCAGGACAGAGCGGAAACCAACGAAAAAGCCGTTGATGGACGGGACGAAGCCGTTGCGGTCCGCGCACCGCGCGCCGCCGGCGCTGTCGATCCAACTGCCGCCGCGGATCACGCGGAAGGAGCCCGTGGCTGGCCCGTAGGGATCGCTGCCTCCCGCATACGTCGTGCCATACCAATCCCAGCACCACTCAATCACATTTCCTGCCATATCGTTCAGACCATACCCGTTCGACGCAAAAGTCCCCACCGGAGTCGTCGCCGGTGACGAACCACCGACACTCCCAATCGTGTTAGGGCCATTTGGCCCCTGATCGTATCCACCAACAATGCTCGAGTAGTTCGCCAGATTCTGCGAGATCGTGTCGCCCCACGGAAACCGCTGCCCGCTCCTTCCCCCGCGCGCCGCCTTCTCCCTCTCCGCCTCCGTCGGCAAGCGATACCCGTTCGCCGCCCACTTCGCCTGCGCGTTCGTCACGTTCACGTTTCCTGTCTTGTAGATCGTCGTCTGAGCGTCGTCCGTGTAATACACCGGCGTCCTCCCGGCCTGCTCGCTGCGCGCATTGCACCACTTCACCACGTCATACCAACTCACCGTATGCACCGGATGATTCGGTCCCTTGCCACTCCTTGCCCGGAGGTCGGTGTAGCCGTTGTCCTTCGCCCAATAATACACTGACTGCCACTCGCTCAGCGTCACCTCGTTCACATCCATGAAAAACGCAGACACCGTCGTGCTCACCGGTGCGGCGGCCGTGATGTCCGTGTCTGCGGCAACAACGTTGCCCATCGTGAAGACTCCTGCGGGAATAAGCACCATTCCAGACGGTGGCATTGCTGCTGCCACCCGTGCCACCACGCTGACCTCCATTTCCAATAGCGCCGGATACCCGCTCGCACTCCCTTCTTTTGACCCCATCGTCATATTCACAATCCCCTCCGGACTCGTCACCGCGATTCCATAGTTGCTCCCCGGTGTTGTCAGCCAGTCCTTCACCTGCTGCGTCACATCGACAATGACGAACTGCTTCTTCACCACCGATCCCGCAGGAATCGTCAAAAACGCCGCGCCCATCCCCGGTTGCGTTCGCGTTGGCCCAGTGAAAGTCTCCTCCCAATCCTCCGTCACCACATGCAAACTGAGGTCTCCCGCCTTCGTCACGCTCGGAAAATACAGCGTCAATCGGGCCTTCTCCACCGTCCCCGCCGTCATCCCCGTCTCCTCCACCGCAAACCGCATAAACGCGGTCCTTGTCTTCGACACCGGAAGCGTCGTCCCCGTCCCGTTCAGCGAAGTCAGACTCCGCTTCGTCACCACCGGCGGCCTCGCCGTATTGTAGGTCAGCGTCCCGGAGGTGTCATCCGTTGGCGGCAATATCACGGCACCCGCCGTTGTGATCAGACAGCCCATCAGAGCTGCCCCATTTGAAAATTGGCGAAATGTCCTTATCTTCATAAACATGAAATTATAGACTGAACAGGCTCTGTCTGCGGGGGAGGGGATCGGGGAAGTTACAGATCGAGTTGATCCTAGACGTGGTTCAGACAAAGGTAGTATGGGGGCCTGCACACTGAATGTTCGGTTTATCAGAAAATTATCGTTAAAGGAAAACCAGACCAAGTTTCAGAGAAGGCCGAGCGATATTCCCGATATGAAGCATTGAGTCAATGATTCACTCCGAGATTTTGGTAAAACGACATTGTGCACTCTCACTCACTCCGGCACCTACTAGAACCAGATGTCGCCCGTCCGGCTCTGCTGATCCGCCGCGTTCTTCAGCAGGGGCCGCAAGCAGTGACTTCGGCCCTGATGGCCCACTTGTGAACGTCGTTACCCTGCCGCAGCATGCCGCTGCGAAGGTGCGGAAGGCGAAGGCGGAGCACTCAGAGGAGAGACAAGGGCCGAAGAGGAGGATTGGCTTTTGAGGGGGCCAGGTCGAGTTGGCCCTGGACGTGGAGCAGGGACGGGGTGTGAGGCGGTCTGCTCAAAACCCGTTGCCAAAAACTACTTTGGTAAGGCGGCCGGCCATTGTATGCTCAGGTTTGATTCATTTTCACGATGAACCAATCGGAACCCCCGTGCCATCGACCCAATTAAGACGTCTGTAACTGCTCTCTGCTCGCGATTTATCACTCTTCCCGTTCTCCGTTCCGCCAATGACGTCATCCGCTCAAAGCAAATTCTTATCAGAAATTTCCGCTCAGGAATGACACCACTAAAAAACCGAACTGTTCGAACGCCTGGCACTGGGGCGCTCATGGCTAACAAAAAAATATAGTTTATGCTTAATTCAGAGACTGATTTATCACGGAGATCGATGATCCAGGGAACGGCAGCGGCCTGCGTCGGCGTCCTTGCGGACTACGCGGGCGCAGCGACATCACCCGGTGGCTCGCAGCCCTCACCGGAGGCTTTGACGATTTCGAACGATGAATGGTTCGCTCAGCGGGCCTGGAGCGTGAGTGCGAACAAGGTGCGCGACGCGACGACGGCCGTAACGAGCCTCGCCAGCCGCATCTATCGCCCCCAATCCGCCGAGGCGATCGCCGCAATCGTGAAGTCCCTTCCCTCGACAACCTCGATCGCCTGCGTCTGCGGCGGGCACGAATCATCGAACGCGGCGCTGATCGCAAGTGGCCAAGCCGTCATCATCGACCTGATTCTCTTGAAGTCGATCGAGTTCCATGGGGCAGGCGATGACTCGTTTGTCACCGTGGGATCGGGTGTCGTTTTCCGCGAACTCGTCGAGGCCCTCAAGCTGCGAGGCGGCGCGCTTCCAGTGGGGACGGGCCCTGGTGTCGGCGTGGTGGGATATGTTACCAACGGTGGGTTGAGTAGCTACTTCTCGCGGCGGCTCGGCCTGCTCGGGCAGCGGGTGGTCAAGATGACCGTGGTCACGGCGGCGGGCGACATCCGCAAGCTCACACCCAAGGACGAGCTCTTCACCGCAATGCTCGGGGCGGGCAGCGCGCTGGCCATCGTGGTTGACCTGACCATCCGCATC
>JBIIUD010000339.1:0-4423 GCA_044340175.1 Verrucomicrobiaceae bacterium | reverse complement strand
CTCGATGAGTCGCCGCGTCTGCTCCAGCTTCACAAAAGGCTTGAACACACTCGGGTCCATCCTCAGCGTCGCCCGATAGCGCAGCCCCTGCTTTTCATGCACCAGCACCTGCAGCGCCAAAGTGCCCGTCTTATGCCTGAGCATCCCGTCGCGCACATAAATGCCCTCCGCATTCACACCGAAACTTGCACTCAACCCTTCAAAGACCTCTCCACGGCTCGTGAAGCGCGGACAATGGACCTCCCCACGCACCTCCACCGGACGCTTCATCGCCGCTCCAGTCTTGCCAAAAAACCACTTCCCCTCCAGCGCTAGACTGGGCCCCTGGTCATAAAAAACCACCTCCCGCAGCGCATTCGAGTCGATCAGCACCTCTGCCACCGCGCGCAGGTCCGCATTCGAGGTCACCCTGAAATCCACCCCTTCCTCCCCCCGCCTCCAAGTGGCCCGCGCCTCCAGTTGGCCCAGCGCATCCACCAACCGCAATCGCTTCAATTCCACCTCCCCGTTGGCCAGCCCCGCCTCCACCGCCAGTTCCCGGCATGGATACCCTTGATAGCTGAATTCACGCCCCACCAGCGTCACTTTCGCTTCCAAATCCTCCAGCCTCTGGGTGGATCCCCGCACATCCACACTGAGCAGCGGCCGTTCTCCAAATTGGAATCGCCTCAGCCAGTCCAGCCCCAACTGCACCTGCGCCCGATAGTCCCGCATCAGCTCCAACCGCCGCGCCGCCGCCACTTTCGCCGCCTGCTTATCCTCTTCCGACTCCGGCACCGGCGCCAATTGCAAATCCACCGTCACATCCGTCCCCACCCCCGCCACCTCGCCAATCGCATGCACCACCTGCAGCCGCTGCTCCCGAAAAAACACCCGCGCATTGAAATTCTTCAACTCGATCACGGTCAGCTCCGGACGTTCGGGATCCACCGGCAGCGCCACATTCGCCTCCTCCAACTCCAGCCCCTCCACCCGCGCCTTGCCCTTGAGCAACTGCCCGAAGTTCAGCTCCACCTTCACCAGATCCAGAGACGCCAGCAGTTGCTCCCTCGCCGAATCATTGAAAATCCTCAGGTTCCGCGCCGCCACCCCGCCGCTCAGATCAAAGCTCAACCGCTCAAAATCCACATGCACGCCCCGCATTTCTAACTGCTCCACCACAAAGCCCTTCCACCGCTCATGAAACGCCCCGGACAAAACATACAGCAGACCACCCGCAATCCCGCTCAGGATCAGGAGGAACAAAATCTGTCTGCAAAATCGACGCATCATTCAGTCTTCACACCCCTCAACGTGCCGCCACCGCCGCACATCTCAACCTGAACTCCATCTTTGTCAGATTCATCCCCCGCCCACCCCAGCGCATGCTTTGCCCCGGGATGCCCCTTGCGCTCCTGTCCTATCCCGCTATGCATGAGCCCGCATGAAAATTCTGGTTACTGGCAAAGGCGGCCGCGAGCACGCCATTCTCTCCGCGTTGAAAGCTTCCCCCGGCTCACACGAACTGTTCGCCTGCCCCGGCAGCGACGCCATCGAAGCCCTCGCCACCCGCGTCACCGTCCCAGACCTCCCCGCCCTCATCACTTGGATGCAAACCAACGCCATCGACCTCTGCGTCGCTGGTGAAGAAGCCTGGCTCGTCCAAGATCGCGGTCTCGCCAACCTCTGCGCCGAAGCCGGCATCCCTTGCTGGGGCCCCCGCAAAGAATCCGCCCAGCTCGAAGCCTCCAAAATCTTCGCCAAACAATTCCTTCAGCGCCACGCCATCCCCACCGCCGATTTCAGCGTTGCCACCACCCCCGCCGAAGCCGCTGTCTCCCTCACCACCCTCCCCATCGTTCTCAAATTCGACGGCCTCGCTGCCGGTAAAGGCGTCGCCGTCTGCACCGAGCAATCCGAAGCCGAGGCCTTCGTCGCCGACGTCCTCGAAAAACGCCTCTTCGGTCCTGGCGACCTCCTCATCGAACAATGCCTCACCGGCCCTGAGATCTCCATCTTTGCCTCCGTCTGTGACGACACCTACCAGATCCTCATGCCGGCCCGCGACTACAAACGCATTGGCGACGCCGACCAAGGCCCCAACACCGGCGGCATGGGCGCCGTTGCTTCCCGCCAGCTCGCCCCGCCTGCCCTCCTCTCCCAGATCGAACGCGACATCGTCCAACCCACCGTCGCCGGACTGATCCACGATGGCCTGCCCTACCGAGGCTTCCTTTACTTCGGCATCATGCTCACCCCAGATGGCCCGCAAGTCCTCGAGTACAACTGCCGCTTTGGCGATCCCGAAGCCGAAGCCGTTTTGCCCATGGTCCAGGGCGACTTCGCTTCGTACGTCTTCGCCGCCGCCAAAGGCGAACTGAACCCCGACCTCATCCACTTCAAAGACGGCTGGAGCATCTGCCTCATCACCGCCTCCGCAGGCTACCCCGCCACCTCCCGCAATGGCGACCTGATCAGCGGCCTCGAACAAGTGCCCTCCGACGCCCAAGTCTTCCACTGCGGCACCCGCCGCAATGCCGAAGGCGAGTATGAAACCAACGGCGGTCGCGTCCTCGCCATCGTCGCCCAGGGCGTGACCCGTCAAGAAGCTCGCAGCGCCGCCTACGCCGCCGCCCAACCCGTTACCTTTCCCGGGCACCAACGCCGCAGCGACATTGCAACGCTCCACTTTGATTAGAGCTTTGCTACCCCGCACTCCGCGATTGTTGGTCGTTCCTGCCCGACTCTAGGACACGGCACCCGAACTCACGTCTTCGTCTTTTCGGCTTGCCGTAGCTTCCACCGTGACCAAGTGAAGGGCACCCACATCTGACCGACCACGTTACCCGGCATCGGGTCATGAATGCCGAAGTTCTCGGGCCAGCGGCCTTGGGGCATGTAGTAAGTGCCAAACAAGCGATCCCAAATCGGCAGCAGACCGGCAAAGTTTTTGTCCCAGGCCTCTCGATCCTTGGAGTGGTGCCAACGGTGAAACACGGGGGAAGCAATGACACCCCGCAGCGGACCCAGATCCCAGTTCACATTGGCATGCAGGAAGATGGCATAAAAAGTCAGGAAGGGTGCGGCGCTGAGCGTGACCCAAGGATTGAACCCCAGCAGCAGCAGCGGGGAGACTTGGAACAGTTTGTTCACCAGATCATTGACGGGATGCACACGCACGCTACCCAGCCAATCCAACTCCTCAGTGCTGTGATGCACCGCATGAAAAGGCCACCAGCGTCCGCGGTGAAAAAGCCGGTGCGTCCAGTAGCCGATAAAGTCCACGATCGCATAGATCTCGATGGCCTGTAGCCACAGGGGTTGCTGGCTGAGTGGGCCAAAGCCGCTGTAGGTTCGCAGTTGCAGGCCCTCCACGGTGGCCACCTTGGCTCCCACCAGCACCAGTGCGGGCAGCACCAAGATCAGCTTCACCATCTGCTTAGTAACCAACGGAGTAATGATCCACCACGTGGCATCCGTGAGCCATTGCTTGCGAAAAACCTTCTGTGCCCGGCCACGCCCTAGCCAGCGTTCGATGACAAAGAACACCCCAGTGAAAACCACCAGAGCGACGAAGGTGACAGTTAGATTCGGCATGAGTGGGCTAACGCGCCGCCCGGTCGATGGTCACAGACTTTTTCGCCTCGAAGCGCTTCGACCGTCGTCTCCGCGAGTGGCTACTTGCTGCCGCCAGCGGCCTTGGCTTGCGCCTGGCTTTCTGCGGTCAGCTTGGAGAGCGGATACGGGATCTCTTGACCGTTCGTCGGCAGCTTCAGCACCACACTTTCACCGTCGATCCGAACAAACCCCGCTTTGATGGTCTTCCCTTCGGTATTGGTCCAGTCCATCAGCGCAGGCGCCGCTGCGCGGGCGGGCAAGGTGCCCGGCGCTTCGCCCTCCAGAGAGGCCCCGGCAGCGATCCACTCCCGGATCTTGGCGATGTCTTTGTCGCTCATCATCTCCTTCGGTGGCATGTGCGCTTTTTCGCTCACATCCATGGTCATGACCTCCAGCAGATAACTCTCCGCCGGTTTGTTGGGCACAATGATTCCTTTCGGCTGAATGTCCAACTTCAGCACCTCGGGGTCATCAAAAACGTAGCCCGCCTTTTCCTTACCCGCCTCCTTGCTGTGGCATTCGTAGCAGTTCGCTTTGAGGATGGGACGAATGTCCTTTTTGAAATCGATGGCCTGAACGGCAGTGACCGAGAGGGCGAGGATGAGAGCGGGGCTGAGGGATTTCATTCGTGAGCGCGTTGGGGCAACTGTTCCTCGTTTCAACGCACACCGACCCAAAATCTTAGGGTCGCGTTTTGGCACCCATCCACTTTTCTGTCACCTCGCCTTTCTCAACGGAACAGTTCCTTGAAAAAGCCCTTGGTCTCCTTGCCCGCTTTCTCTGTCCAGTCCCAGGCCTTGCGTGCGCCGCGCTTCACGGCCCGCGC
>JBIIUD010000338.1:0-4425 GCA_044340175.1 Verrucomicrobiaceae bacterium | reverse complement strand
CCAAGACTGGGCGCCTGCGCTCCCAGCCTGCCGAATAGGTGGCAGTGCCGGAGCCTAGGGCAAAGGTGGCGGCGGTGAGCTTCTGGACGAAACGGCGGCGTGTGGTGTGGGACACGATCAGATACTACGCCACCTTTTCGGCCTGCCAAGCGGAGGAATCACCGCTGTCATGGGTGCGGTGGATTTGACCAAAGATGCCGACTGCCTGATTCACTGGCAGGGAATAATGACCTTCATTTTCAAACCAGCGGACGGAGGCATTCGGGATTTGATTGGCGATCTTTTCCGCGTAGCGCCAGGAAATGTTGCGATCCTCCTTGCCATGCCAAAAATGCACGGGGAACTGGATGGCTGAAAGGCTGAAGCGCCACGGATTCAGATAGATATCGGCGTCCGCGATGAGAGAGCCGGTGCCATTCTCAACCGCTAACCGAAAGCTGCCGGCGATGGCCAAAAAGTGACCTGGCTCACGCAGAGAAGCACGGTCACAGGGGGCCAACATGCCGACTAAATTGCGCATTGGGAAATCCTGATGATCCCGGGCGGCAAGCGTTGAGCCAAGGGATAGAACGGCGCTGAGAATGAGAGGACTGATTTTACGCAGGCGAATGAGCGCACGATACACCCAAAACAAATCCCCGCTGCCAAGCTCATGAATCGGGGGAGCACCGCAGACGACCTGAGAGCTGTACAGGCGGTGAGGGATGGTCAAAGAGCAGGCCAAGGCATAGGGTCCGCCGCCGGAGACGCCGATGATGTGAAATTTGTCCCAGCCGAGGTGGTCAGCCAGTTCTTCAACTACGGGTGGCCAATCAAGCAACTGCCGCTCTGGCTGATAATCGGATTGGCCTAGGCCGGGGCGGTCCGCACAGACGAGGCGGATGCCGTTCTGCTTGGCCGCCTCATGCATGGTCCACGCATGCAGCCGTGAGCAAGGCCAGCCATGAAAGTAGAAGGTCGGGACGCCCAACGGATCGCCAAACTCAGTGTAGCAGAGTCGGTGTCCGGATTTAAGCGTTATGGTGCAGTCCGTCATCAGTGAAGGACTCAAATCTAGCGAAAAAACCTGGAGGTCGCAATATGATAATTATAAATTTATTACATTTCTATAACAAAATGATGAGACTTCTTAGGGGGTTGAATGCTAATATTGGTTGAATTTTTGCCCTTGGGGGGCTTGCCCTTGACTCGCCCCGCGGTCTTCTAGGCACCGCCAGACTAGGGTTAACGATCAAAACCACGCTCACCTAGAAGAGGATTGCTGACGGGGATGCAACTGCGGCGCAGGCCGAACTCCTTGACGGCGCGATGGCTGAGGTATTCGACCGCTTCGTCGATGGAGTCGGTGAAGAGCATGAGGTCGATGTCACCTGGGCTGATGGTGCCGGTTTTGACCATGTGCTTGAGAAATGGCTGCATGGGTTCCCAGTATTCGGTGCCCATGACGACGACGGGGAAGTTTCTGATTTTGCCGGTCTGGATGAGGGTGAGGGACTCGAACATCTCGTCCATGGTGCCGAAGCCGCCGGGCATCATGACAAAGCCGTAGCTGTACTTGAGCAGGAGGACTTTGCGGACGAAGAAGTATTTCATCGTCACCCAGCGGTCGAGATAGGGGTTGTGGCTTTGCTCAAAGGGAAGCTCGATGTTGCAGCCGACGCTGCGTCCTTTGGCGTCTTTGGCACCGCGGTTGGCTGCCTCCATGATGCCAGGCCCGCCACCGGTCATGACGGTGAAGCCAAGTTTGGCAATGGCGGCTCCCATTTCACGGGCAAGTTGGTAGTAAGGATGGTCTTCCTTGAAGCGGGCGGAGCCAAACACGGTGATGCAAGGTCCGACGAAGTGAAGCCCACGAAAGCCGTTGAAAAAGTCACGTGCGACTTTGAAGAGGAGGGAGAGTTCTTTGAGTCGTCGATTCGGCCCGCTGATAAGATGGCGGTCGTCGATTTGACACCGATAACTCGCCTCGGCTTTTTCATCTTCGGGCGTCACGGGAAAGGGCGGAGGAAGAGTCGAGGGCATGGGGAGGAGTGGGGTGTTTTTGGGGTCAGACGCAAAGGCGAACGTCTAAGTTAGACACGCGACTCGAAGATCGGTTGAGGTTTTTTTCATTTTTGTGGCAAGGGCACGTGTTTGCCAAGGCGCGTTGAGATGCCCGGGCAGAATGAAAGAGCCCTGGATGAGGGCGAGCTTAGCGGTGTCGGGCGAGCGCCCTTGCCGGCGCCGTGGACACTTCACCTGAAGCGTGATGGTCTCCTCAGATGACTGGTCCCGGGGTGTCTTTCCACCGGGCGTGCCATTGCTCAAAGATGACGGGGCTGATCTCGCTCGGTTTGATCTCGCTGCGGCCGCCCCAGAAGACGTTGGTGTATTCAACGGGGATGCCGGACTCGACGAGGTGTTTGTCGATCGCGGCTTTGTGGGTGAGAACGGTTTCCTTGTCGGTGCCATGGATGACGCCCATGATGTTGACGTTGGCAAAGCGCTCGCCGCCTTCACGCCAGTAGGCGTGGGTCATGATGGGGTGGCGGCCGACTTCACCGCCGGCGCGTTCTTCCATGCCTTTGGGGACTTTCCAGTGGAAGAGGGCATTGAAGCGGGTGACGCGGACGCCGCTGGCGCTGGGTTTGACGTGTTCGAGGAAGGTAGAGAAGCGGCCGATGACGCCTTTGGCGTCGAGACGTTTGGCGACGTCACAGAAATGCTCCAAGGAGACGCCCGCAGCTTCAGCGCGGCCAGCCCAGGGTTCAGGGCCGATTTCGTCAGCGGAGAGGTCGCCTTTGAGATGCAGGAGGATGTTCCACTCTTCGGCATCGAGGTCGGCGATGTTGGTGGTCATCATGACAGCGGGCACTTCCGCTTTTTCACCGGGCTCCATGCTTTTGCGACGGACATGACCGACGCCGAGGGCGAAGATGCCGTGGGCCTGCATGGTGTAGTAGTCTTCGGCACCGATGAGGCGTTTCAGGACGTCACAATGGTCGCTGATGTTGCGGTCCTGGGGGACTTTCAGGGTGGTCCATAGGCGGAAGTCGCTGCCGCTGATTTCGCGATCGGTGCTGCGCAAGACAACGTGCCCGCTGAAGGGATCCTCTTTGAAGAGGAAATCGAAGGCTGCGTCGAGCTTGTCGGCGGGAACTTTCCAGGCGACGAGGGCACCTTCGGCGAGTTTGTTGGCGAGCAGGGTTTGGCGGACGCGGCGGATGACGCCGGCTTTGAGCATGGCGCGGATGCGCTCGACGACGGTGTCAAAGTCGATGCCACTTTCTTCGGCGATGAATTGGAAAGGGTGACGGGTGAAGCCCTTCACGCGGTCCTCACTGACAGAGAGAATGCGGGCGTTGGTTTCTTCGGTGTGTTCGGTGGGGACTTCAAGGATGGCGGACATGCGGCAGGATTACAGGAAATTAACGATTCACAAGGGGAAGAGGTGTGCTGTTCTTGGTTCTTGATTCTTGGTTCTTGAGCGGGCGGCGTTTTTAATGATCGGCTTAAGCCTTGACTCCAACGCGTTAGCCTTTGGTGACCACTTCATCCAGATTGAGGACGAGATTGGCGATCATGGTCCAGGCGGCGAGTTCTGCGGCATCGATTTTCGCGTCGGGCTTGGACTCGCCGTAGGTGATGGCTTTGAGGGCCTCTTCAGGGTGGGCTTTGAAGTTGGCGAGGTGTTTGTCGAGTGCTTGCTGAATGATGGTTCGTTCGTTGGCTTCGGGGTGGCGACCTGTGGCGGTGCGGACGAGAGCGATGATGCGGGTGTTGGTGTCTGTGTGCTGAGTAAGCACACGTTGGGCAAAAGCGCGTGAGGCCTCGAAGAACTGGATGTCGTTCATGAGGGTGAGGGCCTGGAGCGGGGTATTACTGCGTTCGCGCTGGAGGCAGTAGCTCTCGCGATTGGGCGCATCAAAAGAGGTCATGTTGGGCGGTGGCGCGGTGCGTTTCCAAAAGGTGTAGAGGCTGCGGCGGTAGAGCGACTCGCCGTGATCTTGGATGTAGTTTTTGGTGTTGCTGCCGCCAAAGGCCACGGGTTCCCAGATGTTTTCGGGTTGGTAAGGGCGGACGCCTTTGCCGCCGATGGTGGGGCTGAGCAGACCCGAAACAAAGAGCGCCTGGTCCCGAACGACTTCGGCATCCAGTCTGAAGCGGGGGCCGCGTGCGAGCAGTTTGTTTTCTGGGTCGGCATTCAGGCTTTGGGCGGTGAATTGGGCGCTCTGCCGGTAGGTATGAGAGGTGACAATCAATTTCACAAACTGCTTCATGTCCCAGCCGCCTTCACGGAAGGTGACCGCCAGCCAGTCCAGCAGTTCCGGGTGCGTGGGTGGGGTGCCTTGGGAGCCGAAGTCGTTGGCGGTTTTGACGAGTCCAGCACCAAAGAATTGCTGCCAGAGGCGATTGACGGCGACGCGCGCGGTGAGTGGGTTCTCG
>JBIIUD010000336.1:0-4431 GCA_044340175.1 Verrucomicrobiaceae bacterium | reverse complement strand
CAAAAAGCTCCGCCGCTGCCAGGGTGTCCATTTCGATGATTCCGACCCGGCCCGCGAGGCTCTCTGAGACCGACTGCATCAGCGCAAATTTCTGGGAGCCCGTCATGAGAAAACGCCCCATGCGGTGGCGGTCCGCATCAATGGCGATTTTCAGGGTCCGAAACAGGGCAGGGGCATACTGGACCTCGTCCAAGACCGTGGCGGACGTGGTCGGCAAAGACTCCAGAAAGGCCATGCCGTTGTTCTCCGCTTCATGGGCTGCCGAGGGCAAATCCAGCGTCACAAAGGGTGCTTCGGGATAGAGCTGACGCAGCAGCGTGGTCTTGCCTGTCTGCCTTGCGCCGGTCAACAGCACGGCGGGATAATGCCTTGCCAGGTGGCGGACACGGTCAGCGAGATGACGTGGAATGACCTGTTTCAAGATCTGACTTGGATTTATCCAAGATGTAAACACGGATAATTCAAATTTCAACCTTGAGTTATCCGAAATATGTGATAGATAATGCTCAAAACCCTCATTATCAGCCATTTGGAGGCCTCAAATTATCCGGACAAATGGCTGCTATGGATTGGCGATCCGGTAAAGAGCGGCTTTTGTCCTCAAATAAAGCACCCCGTCAGCCACCGCTGGACCTGCACTGAAGGGCTCGCCCAGTTGGTTTTCATGCAGGATTTCCAGTTTCTCATCCGCGCTCACGATGAAGGTGACGCCCCGGTCATTGCTGAAATAAAGTTTGTCGCCGACGAGGATCGGTGAGGGCAGGTGCTGCCCGGCGAGACGGCTCTCCGCCACTTCAGCGCCCGTTTTGGCGTCCACACAGGTGAGAATACCACCCCGGGTGATCTGGAAAATCTTGCCGTTCCGAATGACCGCACAGGCCTCACTGGCGTTGCGTTTTTCGTGATTCCACACGGTGTGGCTGGCGGCGATGTTGCCCTTCATGGCTCCATCGGTGCGCACGCCGATGAGTTGGGCGCGCTCGGAGCCTGTGTTGATGAAAATCATATCGTCGAGCTGCAGGGGGCGCACCGCTGCGTTGAACCCACCATGGGGCAGATTCCAGAGTTCCTTACCTGTGGCTGGATCATAACCGAAGGCGGAGCGGGAGCCCACAGAAATGAGGTGCTGCTGACCGGCGATCTGAAACACGCTGGGCGTGTGGTAGGCCTTGCGCATGTCGCCCTCGCGAGTGGGTTTGCCCTCAGCATCAAGGTCGCCGTAATCGGTGGTGCGCTCCGTTTTCCACACGGTTTTGCCGGTATTCTTATCGAGCGCGGTGACATACTGTTGGTCGATGCCATCGAAGGTCAGGATGAGCAGGTTCTCATGCAGCAGAGGTGACGAGCCTGGACCGCGAAAGTGCCTGGCATTGATGTCGCGCCGCTCCCAGACTTTTTCCCCTGTGCTGGCCTTGACGCGCGCGGTGCCGTAGGTGCCAAAGTGCGCAAAAACAGCATCTTCTCCCAGCACGCAAGAGGGTGCGGCATAGTTGTTCAGCGGATTGCCGAGCTCCTCCGGTTCAGCATTTTCAAACAGCAAGATCTCGTGCACCGGCTTGCCTGTGTGGCGATTCACCGCGTGCAGCCACTGCTTTTTGCCGTCTTTGGTGGCAGAGGTGAACCAGATCAAATCCCCACCGATGACCGGGGTGGAGTGGCCCTCATTCTCCAGCGGCAAGCGCCACGTGATGTTTTTGCCGGAGGCTCCATCCCATTGGGTCGGCAGCTTGGCCACTTCCGCCGCAGGCACCACGCCGTCCAAGGTCGGCCCATTTTTGTCCGGCCAGAACAGCGGTGTCGTGGCCGGGGATTGTGCCGAAGCCAAACTAGCAGCGAGCAAGACAAGGGTAGGAAGGGGTAGGAGGCGCATGATCAAAGCAGTGGAGCAAAGCAAACGGGCTCCTGCAAGGCGATGTATCGCCGAACACACGCAAGACGGCCTGCCTGCCGTGCGATTCTTTCTCCTACCACGCCATCATGAACCGTCGCCACCTTCTTCAAAACTCGGCCGTGCTCAGCGCCGGCGCTTTCCTTTCTTCCACCGCTCGACTGCGTGCTGCGGACGCTGCGAATGATCGGGTCCGCATCGCCGTGGTCGGTCTGGGACGTGGCATGGGGCATGTCTCCGCCCTTCTGAACACCCAAAATGTGGAGATCGCTTACCTTTGTGAGATTGACGAATCACGTCTTTCGAAAGGCATGGCCATGGTGCAGGACAAGTCCGGCAAGGCCCCCAAAGGAGCCTCCGACTTCCGGAAAATCCTGGAAGACAAAGACGTGGACGCTCTTTCCTTTGCCCTGCCTAACCACTGGCATGCCCCGGCAACGATTCTGGCCTGCAGCGCCGGCAAACATGTCTACGTCGAGAAACCCGGCAGTCACAATCCACGTGAAGCCGAGCTGATGGTGGAGGCCGCGCGCAAGTTCGACCGCCGAGTGCAGATGGGCAACCAACGCCGCAGCTATTCCAAGGTTCGAGAGGCCATGCAGCGGCTCAAGGAAGGCGTCATCGGCAAGCGCACCTATGGCCGCTCCTTCTACAACAACAAACGCACCGCCATCGGCCAGGGCGATCAAAAACCCGCGGCCCATGTCGATCTCGATCTTTGGCAGGGACCCGCCCCGCTGCGGGACGACGTCTCCAAATACGTGCACTACGACTGGCATTGGCTCTGGCATTGGGGGGGTGGCGAGTTGGCCAACAATGGCCCGCACGGACTCGACATCGTGCGCTGGGGCCTCGGAGCGGACTATCCTGTGAAGGTCACCTGCAATGGAGACCGCTATCACTATGATGATGCCCAGGAAACCCCTGACACCATCGCCGCGGCCTATGATTTCGGGACTTCCGGCGCGCTATGGGATGGCAGCTCCTGCCATCCACGCCCGCAGGACAAGAGCCCGTTTGTCACGATCTATGGTGAAGGCGGTAGCCTCGTCATCGGCAGCCGGGATGACTACACGATCTTTGACAGCAAAGGCGTGCAGATCGAGACGCAAAAGGGCACCAGCACCGACGTGGCGCATTTTCAGAACTTCGTCGATGCCATCCGCAGCGGCACCCCGCTGAACTCCGAGATCGAAGAAGGCCAAAAAAGCACCCTGCTTTGCCACCTCGGCAACATCGCCTGGCGCACGCAGAGCACCGTTCTCTTTGACGCCGAGAAAAAGAAGATCACAGGCGACAACGAAGCCGCTCAAGCCCTCTGGTCCCGCACCTACCGGGAAGGCTGGGAGCCTAAGGTTTGAATGCGGTCCCGCTACCTTTTCAATAGCTCACAACTGAAAGACCGGGTACTCGGCCAAAGTGGCTGCCGTTGTTGGTGACCAGCGGCATGCTGTGCGCCAGGGCGGCGGCCGCGATCCAAAGGTCGTTGGCCCCAATGAGTTGATTCGTTGATCGCAAATGCTTCGTGACGACCGCGTAGTGATGCGCGGTCGCTTCATCCGAGGGTAAGATGTTGAACTGTGCCACAAGAGCGGCACAAACGGGGTGCTTCACATCGCCAAAGCCTTCAGCAAATTCACCCACTACCGTCCAGCATAGATAGGGCCTAGCCGAAGGGTGTTGCTCGAGAAAATGGTGAGCCTTGCCAAGACCCCTTTTCTTTTCTCGCACAAGATCGATCAGGAAACAGGTATCAAACAGAAAACCGTTTATGCCCAGGGATCGTCAGGAGGGGTATCAGTAATTTGGGCGGCTTCGAGGCGATCCAGCACCTCGTCCTCGGCAAGTGGGAGATGAGGCAAATGGCCCAGGAGCGACCCGCAAGTCTTCGCCTCGATGGCCCAAGCTGCACGCTTGATGACTTGGGAAAAGGACTCCTTGTCTGTGAGACGAGCCGCCGCCAAACGCCGATAGGCGTCCAGATCGATGGATATGGTCTTCGTGGCCATGCTTGCAGCCTACACAGACATCTCTGTTTGTCCATTTGACGAGCGTTTCCTGCAAACGAAAAACGCTCGCAGTACGGTCGCGGTGGCCCCATCGTTGCGGCCATGAGCATCGATGAGATCACGGCAAAAATTTGCGCCTTTCGGGACGCGCGGGACTGGATGGTTTTTCATAACCCGAAAGACCTAGTCGTCGCCATCGCGGCGGAGGCGGGGGAACTGATGCAGCCATTTGTTTGGAAATCGCCCGAGCAGGCGGAGCAAATCGCCATCGCCAAAAAACCCGAGATTGAAAATGAAATCGCCGATGTGGCCATTCTGCTTTTTGAGCTGGCCCACAATCTGGGCATCTCACTGGAAGAGGCCATGCTGGCCAAACTCGCCCGCAACGAGCTGCGCTATCCCGTAGAGAAAGCGCGCGGTTCCAACGCCAAGTACAACGAACTGTGATGCCCGAGGACCTGCCTGCTTCCTCACCTTCCTCTTCCCCTCGCCCACCGCGCCGGGCCCGGTATCGCGGCACCCACCCGCGCCGCT
>JBIIUD010000337.1:0-4431 GCA_044340175.1 Verrucomicrobiaceae bacterium | reverse complement strand
T
Source organism: Verrucomicrobiaceae bacterium (assembly GCA_044340175.1). Lineage (GTDB taxonomy): Bacteria > Verrucomicrobiota > Verrucomicrobiia > Verrucomicrobiales > Verrucomicrobiaceae > JAGRPD01. Next base: position 4,430 of record JBIIUD010000337.1, on the reverse strand, counting down.
GTCTTTGCGCAGACGGAGGATATTTTCCATCAACCCCCGGAGCAGGCTGCCCAGGACAAAAATGATTTGGTCACGGCGATCGGGATTCTCGAGTATCTTCAAGGGGTATCCCTGGAGACAACAGAGCGGCGGCAGGGACTGCCTGAGCCGGAGGAAGTCGCCACAGCGCGGCATCTGGCTGAGCGTTTGTGTGCTCTGACGCGCCACGACGGCGCGCTCATCGTCAACACCTACCGCCCGCATTCGAGCACTCGCATCCTGGAACTGTTCGGCAAACGCTTTGACTATCGGGATATCCCGCATCTCACCGAATTGATGGCTGGCACCCAGTTTGGCCCTCCAAAAGTGGTCGGTTCGGGGTTGATCTACGATGTGAAGCTATTCCAAAAAAATCTCCCTGCTGCAGTCCCTCTCTCTCCCACACCATGAAGTCCCCGTTATTCTATCTCCTTGTACCTCTGATTGTGATCAGCCTAGCGGGCTGTTCCACCTATTCGAAAGCCAAACGAACGCCACTCTCCTATGAGCCAGTGAGTCCATCTGGTCAGATCATTGCGGCAACCTTAAAAAAGACTCGGGAAACGCCGCAACTTCGCATTGGGGGATACCTTGATGCGGCTGAAAAGGCGGCGGCAGTGCTGAAAAATGAGCCCCAAAATTCATTGGCACTGGCAGATTACAACTTTGCCGTCAGCCGCATCGTCGAAGAAGTCAACGACGCTGGCCTGGAGTTAACCCGTGGGGCGATCCGTTGTCCGGGTGCTGAAGGGGATTGGCTGTTTGCGGTGAAAACACCTGAGCGACTCGGGGATCAGACCTTTGCGGATTTCCGGGTGGTGCCTGCAGACCGTTACGAGTTCAAAGGCCGACTGGTCAAGGATCGTTCCATCAAGGCGGGACTTGGGGCGCCAGTAGTGGTTTCAAATCGCGGCTTTGATCCGGTCAAGGTGGATCCTTTTGCGCAAGGTCGTTACAGCTACTACGGTATGACGGTGGTGATGGATTTTGAGGGACGTCACTGTGTGACCCGAATCATCGACCCATTGGTAACGGAGGAGGTAACGGTGGCGGGGCAGCAGTTTCCCTTGGCGGCCGACTTCACTGCGCCAATTGGTCTGGCGCTGGCTGAATTGAAGCCCAGGAAGCAGGAGTTGAAGCGGCTCTTCAAACCGGAGGAGTTCCGGGACAGTACGCGGTTGGCACGGCTCCAGCCTTATGAATCGCAGAAGATACCGCTGCTTTTGATTCATGGGCTGGGCGATTCGCAGGCCACCTGGTCACCGATGGTGGAAGCCTTGCGCAGTGATCCGATCATCCGAAAAAACTATCAGATTTGGTTTTACAGCTATTCCACCGGCTATCCCTTCCCATTGACTGCCGCGATCCTGCGCCAGCAGTTGCAGGCGATCAAGAAGCGTTACCCGGATCACAAAGAGATGGTGGTCGTAGGCCATAGCATGGGCGGAAATATCGCCAGGACGCTCATCACCGACAGCGGCATGAAAATTTGGAACTCCCTGTTTGATGAGCCGCCTGAATCGGTGGTCATGCCGAATGATACCGGTCGCTTGTTGAATGAGGCCCTCATTTTCAAGCCTCAGCCGGATGTCGAGCGTGTCATTTTTTGCTCAGCTTCGCTTGGGGGCAGTAACCTGGCCACAGGGTTTCTAGGGAACCTGGGGGCAAAGCTTGTCGGAACCCCCAAAGATATCAAAGGTGAAAGCCATGAATTTGTGTCGATGGCAAAGCCGCGTGAAGATGGCAAAAAGATCAAGCAGATCCCCAACAGTATCAATCTTTTGGACCCCAAGAACCGTTTCATCACCACGATCAACTCGATTCCTGTCACCCCAGGAATTCCTTATCACTCGATCATGGGCGACCGAGGGAAGGGGGGCAATTTGAACTTTAACAAGCCACAGAGCACTGATGGCATTGTACCCTATTGGAGCAGTCACATCGATGGTGCGCAGAGTGAAATCATCGTGCCAAGTCACCACTGGTCCAACCAACACCCCTTAGCCATTGCTGAGGTGCGGCGCATCCTGCTGCTGCACCTGGAGTCAATCTCTAAACCTTGACCATGAACTTTGTCCCTCATTTAGGGCTGTTGTGTCTCGCCCTTGCTTCGGCGATGCCAACAGCCGCCCAGGTGAATCCTGTGGTCGAAGACCTCATCAAACAGGGCGATGTGCATGACCTCAAGTTTGAACCGACACCAGCCCTTGGATTTTATTTGGCTGCGGAAAAAGCGGAGCCGGAGAATGTGAACTTGCTGCTAAGCATCGCTCGACAATACCGGCACGAAGCCGCCGACACGACTGCCATTGTGGACAAGCTGCGCTATGGGCACAAAGCGATGGCTTATGCCAAGCGTGCGCAGGCTTTGGCACCGCATGAGTCAGAAGCGCATCTGTCAGTGGCCATCAGTCATGCCAAGATGGTGCCTATTCTGGGGAACAAGGAAAAGATCGAGGCCTCGCGTGAAGTCAGAAAGGCCGTGGACAAGGCCATTGAATTGGATCCAGGGAAGGAATTGGCCTGGCACATATTGGGTGGGTGGCATCAGCGGTTGGCCGAACTGGGCACCGTTAAAAGGGCGCTGGCCAACATGCTTTATGGTAGCCTGCCTGAGGCCTCCTATGAGAAGGCCGTGAAATGCTTTCAGACGGCCATCTTACTGAATCCCAAACGCCCGATGCACCACATCGAACTGGGGCGAACCTATGCCCAGATGGGCAATACCGTGGAGGCCAAGAAGTGCATCGAAAAAGGTCTCGCTCTCCCCAATATAGGCAAGGACGACCCCGAAGTTAAAGTGAGGGGCCGCGAGACGCTGGCCACCTTAAAATAACCAGGTGCCCGAACTTCATGAATCCCCTCAATGGTCGAAGGTTAGCAAAAAATTTGAACTAGTCTCTGCCTGCATCTAAAACATCCCGCTCTCTCCCCCATTCACTCACCTATGCAAAAGAAAGAAAGTATCGCCATCATCGGCATTGGTTGCCGCTTCCCAGGAGGCGTCAACGACGTCGAGTCCTTTTGGAAACTTCTCGTGGAGGGGCGTGATGCGGTTTCAGCCGTGCCAGCGGATCGCTGGAATGTAGAACGTTTTTATGACCCTGAACCGGGGATTGCGGGCAAGTCGATTGCCAAACGCGGTGGGTTCTTGGATCAGATTGATCAATTTGACCCGCAATTCTTTGGGATTTCGCCCCGTGAAGCTCCCTACATCGACCCCCAGCAGCGGCTGCTTTTGGAGACCGCTTGGGAAGCCATGGAGGATGCCGGGATCATTTTGGATTTGGAAAACGGCACCGACATCGGCGTGTTTATGGGCGTTTCCCACACCGACTATCAGCATGTGCAAGGTGGCTCGATTGATCGCCAAGGCATCAGTTCGCACTCGCCCACGGGCAATGCGCACAGCATCGCGGCCAACCGCATTTCCTACTGCTTCAACCTGAAGGGGCCGAGCATGTCGATGGACACCGCGTGTTCCTCAGCGCTGACCGCCGTGCACATCGCGGTGGAAGAACTGCGCCAAGGGCGCTGCAAAATGGCGATGGCTGGCGGGGTGACGGTGATGATCACGCCCGATGGTTTCATCGGCTTCTCTCAGGCCGGCATGCTCTCGCCCGATGGCCGCTGCGCTGCGTTTGCCGCGTCTGCCAACGGCTTCGTGCGTGGCGAGGGCGCAGGCGTGGTCTTGCTCAAACCTTTGGAGCAAGCGCTGGCGGATGGTGATCCCATTCACGGGGTGATCTTGGGCACCAGCCTCAACCAAGATGGTCACACCAACGGCATTTCCTTGCCCAGCCCCGAAGCTCAGGCGCAATTGGTGCGGGATGCTTGTGCAGACGCCGGTGTGGATCCCACTCAAATTGGCTACATGGAAGCGCACGGCACTGGCACCGCAGTGGGAGACCCGATCGAGGCCACTGCGCTTTCGGAAGCACTCTGTGTGAACCGGAAACCCGATGCGCCCCTGCCCATCGGCTCCGTGAAGACCAATTTAGGACACCTTGAAACCGCCGCTGGCGTGGTCGGTTTGGTCAAGGCCTTGCTCGTGCTGAAGCATCGTCAAATCCCTGCTAGCTTGCATTTTGACACGCCGAGTGAGCACATCGACTTCAAAGCCTTGAAACTGCGGGTGCCCACGCAGCTGGAGCCGTTTCCAGAAACCCAGGGGCCGCGTTTGGTCGGCATCAACTCGTTTGGTTTCGGCGGTGCCAATGCCCACTGCATCGTGGCGGAAGCACCCGAGCGTGCGACCGCTCCAAAACTGCACGTGGCAGAGGAACAGCCCTGGCCGATCGTGCTCTCCGCGCGCTCGGAAAAGGCGCTGCAAGGAGCGGCCTGGAAGTTGAGTGAGTGGATCGATGAGCACTCCAAAAGCAATGGTTCCACCCCGATGCTGCCTGCGCTGG
>JBIIUD010000335.1:0-4441 GCA_044340175.1 Verrucomicrobiaceae bacterium | reverse complement strand
ATTGCCACTCCGGACCACTGGCATGCGGTCATCACCAATTCCGCTCTGAGCCACGGCAAAGATGTGTATTGTGAGAAGCCGCTCACCCACAACATTCACGAGGCGGTCTCCGTGGTGGAGACGATGAAAAAGCATAACCGCGTGCTCCAGACAGGCTCCATGCAGCGCTCCAGCAAGGAATTCCGCGTCGCCTGCGAGCTTGTCCGCAATGGTGTCATTGGCGATGTCAAGACCATCACGGTGTCCTTTGGTGACCCAGCCTGGCCGAACGCCTACCCTGAGGAGCCCAAGCCCGAAGGTCTCGACTGGGATCTCTGGTGCGGCCCGGCCCCGCTTGTGCCTTTCAACCATGAGCTCTGCCCTGTCGGGGAAAGCACCACCTTCCCGAACTGGCGCAAGACGCGCGAGTTTGGCGGTGGCATGATCACGGACTGGGGTGCTCACCACATCGACATCGCCCAATGGGGTCTCGGGATGGATGAAAACGGCCCCGTCGAAGTCCGCGCCCCCGCCAACCATGCGACCGCCAAGCGCGGCGGCCAGCTCGTTTATGCCAACGGCGTCGTCCTGACCCACGCGGAAGGCAGCATGGGCTGCACCTTCCACGGCACCGAGGGGGAAGTGAACGTCGGCCGTGGCAAATTTGCTCTCACCCTGGGCGGCAAAGACAAGTTCGCCTTCCGTGACAAAGAAACCAACAAAGGCACCTCCGTGGACCGCGAGGTGACACTGGCTGAACGCGAGTTTTTGGCGAACGCCAAGACCAAGCTCTATGTGAGCAAGGACCAAATCGCCGACTTCATCGCCTGCATCAAGAGCCGTCAGCAGCCGATCTGCCACGCCGGCGTCGGTGCTAGCAGCGCCATCGCCTGCCACCTCATGAACTTCGGCTACTGGTATGGAGCCAATGTGAAGTGGAACCCCACCGAGCATAAGATCCTCTCTGGCGGCGATGACAAGTGGCTGACCCGTGATTATCGCGGCGAGTGGAAGGTCTAATCTGAACAGCCTGTGCTCGCACGATAGCGTGCGAGCCTCTGCCAGCGAACGTAGTGTCGCGGCTTCCCCAGGGAAGCCGCCATGACTCAGGCCGAGCCCTCTGCCCAAGTCTGGGTCAAAAAAGCCAGCGTGGCCACTGTAGCGGTCTCAGCTCGTAGAATGAGTGGGCCGAGGGTGACCGGTTGAAAACCAGCCGTGACAGCGGCTTGCAGTTCTTCCGGCAAGAAATCCCCCTCAGGGCCGATCAGCACCTGCGCCCGGTGAGTACCCGGACCCCAGTCTGCGACCACCTTCACCAATGAACGCACTGGGCCGAAGAGCGCAGGCACCAGCCGCAAGGCTTGATGATCTGTTGCCGCCAGTAGCTCTGCCAACACCACTGGCTCATGCAATTCCGGCAAAAAGGGAGTGTGGCACTGCTTTGCCGCCTCCTGCATGTGGCGGCGCCATTTGGCCATTTTCTTCTCTGCCTGTGCCTTGTCCCACTGCATCACCGAGTTCGCAGTGATGACAGGCCGCACCGCTGCCGCGCCGAGCTCGACCGCCTTTTCCAGCAGCCACTCAAAAGCTTCTCCCTTGATCAACGCAGGCAGCACCTGCACCGCATGTGGCAACGGGGCATGGCGGGTCTCGGACTCGATTTGCAGCTCCACGAGCTCCTTGCGTGCCCCGATGATGCGCGCCCCCGCCACTCTGCCGCGACCATCAAACAGCTCCACATCATCACCCGCCCGCTTGCGCAGCACGCGGGTGCAGTGATGCGCCTCCTCCGCACCTAACCACAATGGCCCCGGGTCCGACCACTGATCCGGGGCAAGGTAGAAGCGGCTCAGCGACATAACAGCACCTCAGACCACTTGGCCCTTGTCCTCGAAAGCGCGCTGATGCTGCGCCAGCTTCTTGAGATAGACCGCATATTCCGTCTTGCCCAGCTTCTCGGCCGTATCCAGCAGCTCCGCTTTGCTGATCCACTGCTTGTTGTAAGCGATCTCCTCCAGACAGGCGATCTTTAGCCCTTGGCGGTGCTGGATGACTTTCACAAAATCCGTCGCCTCCGCCAGCGCGTCCGGTGATCCGGTGTCCAACCAGGCCGTGCCACGCCCCAGCACTTCCACCCGCATCTCACCCTTGTCCAAGTAGATGCGGTTGAGGTCGGTGATCTCCAGTTCTCCGCGCTTAGAGGGTTTCAAACCGCGCGCGATCTCGCAGACCTGCTCGTCATAAAAGTAGATGCCGGGCACCGCGTAGTTGCTCTTCGGCACCTCGGGTTTCTCCTCCAGAGAGATCGCTTTCCCGCTCGCGTCAAACTCCACCACACCATAGATCTCCGGGGTCGCCGTGTAGTAGCCGAAGATCGTCGCGCCGCTCTCCTGCTGGCCCGCGCTTTCGATCGCCCGGCGGAACTGGGAGCCGTAGAAAAGGTTGTCCCCCAGCACCAGCGACGCCTTGCTGCCGTCGATGAATTCTTCGCCAATGATGAAAGCCTGCGCTAAGCCCTCCGGCTTTGGCTGTTCCGCATACTCGAAGCGCACGCCCCACTGGGAGCCGTCGCCCAGCAGTTTGCGGAAGTTCGGCAAATCATGGGGCGTGGAAATGATGAGGATGTCACGGATGTCCGCCAACATGAGTGCGGAGATCGGGTAATAAATCATCGGCTTGTCATAGACAGGCATCAGTTGCTTGCTGACAGCGATGGTGAGTGGATAGAGTCGGGTGCCGGAGCCCCCAGCTAGGACGATGCCTTTGCGGTTGGACATAAGTTAGAAACAAAGCAGATACCCTGCCCCAACGCAAGTCAGCGAGTCAAGGTCAGTGCAGCCAGCGGCGTTTTGCGGAGAAAGCTCCCTACTCCGCGGCGTCTATCCCAGCCCATGCGCCGCTCTCCCAGTCCAGTGTCTGCAAAGCCGAAAACCGCTTTTTGTAATCGTAAGCACTTGGCCCACGCGTCGCATACCCCGGGTAATACCAGCGGCAACCACGCTCCCGACTGTGCTCGATCTCTTTCAGCATGGTGAAAATCCCAAGGCTGCGCGGCGAATACTCCGGCTCAAAGACACCGTAAACTGAGGATGTGCTAGCCACGCCCAAGTCGAGATAGCTCAGCGCTATCAGTCGCTCTCCCAGCGTCACTCGGCATTCAACGCACTCGCACGGCACCGTTGCCGGTTCATCCGAGAGAAAGCGGTCAAGACTCTCTGGGATGTGTTGGGTAAAGCGCGCCTTATGCCGTTGAAAGAGCGCCTCAGCCTCAGGTCCGCGCCCAGCAGGCTGAAACACCACGCTCACATCCGCATTCCGCCGCAGTACCCGGCGTTGGCTTTTGGAAAGCTCGAAGTGCTGCAGATCAATGCGCAAAGGCTGGATCACATCCTCTTCACCGTGCTCACTCTCCTGCACCGCGTAACGGAAGAAAAGTTTCCCGAAATGCCGCCATCCGCTGGCCCAAAACTGGTCCATCAACGCGGGTGGCACACGGCTGGCCATGAAAGCATCCTCGATCACCCCCGCCTATGGCACAGTCCCTTCACCACTGCCAGTAGGCACGAAAAAAATCGCCCCATGTTACCCGCGCCCACGGGACGTTTTTCCCCCGCCTTTGCATGTTTGCCCTGCGCCCGCACGTTTCTCAGGGCGATGCCACTCCGCCGTCTCCTTCTGCTTGCCGCCGTCTCGCTTTCAGTCGTCACCTCCCCTGCCGCCGACCCGATCTCCCTGCGCGTCCTGTGCTACAATATCCACTATGGCCAGGGCATGGACGGCGTGTATGACATTCCGCGCTTGGCAGAAGTCATCAAAGCCGTCAAACCCGACCTCGTCGCTCTGCAGGAGGTCGATGTCGGCGTGCGCCGCTCCGGGCAGGTGCATCAGATTCAGGAGCTTGGCAAACTCACCGGCCTGACCGCCCGCTTCGGCCCCACCCAGCACTACGAGGGCGGCCTATTTGGCAATGCCATCCTCACCCGCCTGCCCATCCTCGACGAACTCATCCAGCCCCTGCCCTACACCGAGGCCACACCTGAGCGCCAAACGTACCCACGCGGTGCCCTCGTCCTCACCCTCCAGGCTCCGGATGGCCAGCCACTGCGCTTCATCAGCACCCACTTTCAGCACAACGTCCCCGAGGATCGCATCGCCGAGGCCAAGGCCATCAACCACCTCTTCGCCGATCCTGCCGACCCACTGCGCACCTTTCTCGCTGGCGACTTCAATGCCAATCCCGAGGAGGAACCCATCGCTATCCTCGAAAAAAACTGGCTTCACGCCATCGACGACGCCCGCGCCCCGTCCGCGCCCTCCGTGAACCCCCAATCCCGCATCGACTACATCTTCCACCGACCTGCTGGCGCCTTCCGCGTCATCAGCAGCCAGGTCCTGCCCGAAGAAAAAGCCTCCGACCACCGTCCCGTGCTGGCTGTGCTCGAACTCATCACCCCCTGAACCC
>JBIIUD010000334.1:0-4447 GCA_044340175.1 Verrucomicrobiaceae bacterium | reverse complement strand
CCTCCCCGACGGCAGCCACAGCCCCACCGCCGAGCAGCCCGCCACCGCCGCTCTGTTCGGCCTGGAGGGTTACGAAAAGCAACTGCTCAGCACCACGGGCGAGTGGGAGCGCCGCTCCGGCTACCCACCCGTCCAGGCTCCTCTTTCGCAGTGCTGGATCGCCACGCCGGAGCGTGTCACTCCTGCCCTCGGCTTCGGCCCCTTTGCCGGGCAATTCGCCAATGGCCTCGGCCGCGTGTTCCGCCTGGAGCAGGAGAGCAAAGAGGCCCCACGCTGCTTTGGTGTCGAGCTTCCCCTGGGCACGTCCCAACCAGACCATCCCCAAACCTTCCGCCCTACCAAGAACCTGCGAAAGCTCCTCAAGCTCAACCGCCGCACTGAGCATCTGGACCTTCCCACGCTCGAAAGCCAACATCTCCCCACGCTCGCCTCCGCCCTCATCCAGCAGGTCCCCAGCCTCCAGCTGCAGGGCAGCCCGACCCTACTCGAGTTCCATGAGCGCGACGGCATCCTGCATGCTCGTTTTGATTTGTCCGCTCTCACCGTCAAAGCCATCGTTGACTCCCACCATCATCCCATCCTACAGCCGCACGAACGCGTCCTGACCCGACGCCATGAGACCGAAGCCGCCCTCAATCCAAGCGACGAGCAACCCACACGCCGCCGCCCACGCCCCGGCTCTCCTATCCACGCTTGGCGTCAGCTCGGCCTCATCGATCCCACCGGCACCCCCACGCGTCGAGGTGAGCTCTTCTCCTTTTTCCAGGGGGGCGAGGGCCTCGCCGTGGTCGCGGCCTTGGAGGATGAAACCTATCCCATAGACGAACTCGTCCTCCACCTCGCCAACCTCCGTGCGGGCACCAAATTTGACCTCCCGATCGCCACCGCTTCAGAGCGACTCGGAGCCGCCTGCCGTGCCGCTTACGGCTTCATCAATCATCACGGTTACCTCGAAAATGGTCTCCCGCTCGATTACGGTGAGGGTGCTGCCGAAGTGCTCGACGCCATGCTCCACCCTGATCGCCCGGGCGCCACCGAACTCCGACGCGGCCTTCAGGAGGGCGACCTCTCCCGTGCCTACATCGAGTGGCTCAGCCAACTTCGCCACATCCACCACGCCCCCCATCACGACTGGCCACGTTGGAGTGCCCTACAAGCCGCCGCGCATGATACCTTAAAGCAGCACAGCACCACCCTCCGGCACCTCTTCCACCTCGACCTCCCCCCGCTCACCAATCGCCAAAAAACCGCCCGCCCCCGCCACCACCTCAACGTCCACTGACCGCACCCGCAGCACTTTTTAAAAAGGCATCACGGCGAAAACCAAATGACCGGCACGATGGGATTCCTCAAGGATTTCAATCATCACGATCGCCAGCAAAAACCAAATCACATCGCGCAGTTCGCGCTCGATCACACGCGGATTGATGCTGTAACTCTCGCCAGACCGCACAAACTTCCAGAGCGGGAAAAAACGAGGTGTACACTTCGAGTAGTCAGAATAAGGTTCGCCGAACAAACGACTCAGGCGGACTTCTTCACTGCGGATCACAAAGAAATAATACAAAAGAAAGCAGCCCGCAGAGAAGGCCATGATGCTTAGACTCTGAAGCGCCGCAGAAACCCCTATCACACCGAGAAACGAAAAGAAATAGAGTGGATTCCTCGACATCGCGTAAGGGCCGTCTTTGCACAGCACCCGATCTTTTCTTCCAGCGATGTAAACACTGCACCACACCCGCCCCAGCGCAGCTAGGATCAGCAGACAGTAACCGACCATCTCGAGAGTCTCGCCAAAGGCACTCTCAAAATGAACAGGAACCGTAAACAGAGCAGCACAAAGAACCAGCGCCGCAGCCAGCCACGAGATCGGTTTGCGTAGAGCTTCAATGATCGAGTTGTTGGGTGTCTGCATCTTGAGGTGTGTATATATTAACTTTGAGGTCTTTCTACGGCCACCTATGAACGGAGTTGCGCAGTCGGAGAACGATCATAGCCAATTCTCTCATCAAAGAAAGCCAGAATTAACACAACCGCATGGGATAAAATGACGTCCGAAAGGCACCGCAACCATTGAAAATCAGAGTTTGAGCCTTGCTCACGGACTCAACAAAAAGTGTCGGATCTATCCGGCCATAGTGCGTGGCATGAACGCTTACCCCACGCCGTCACGCCGTCACGCCAACACGGCCTTCACCACATGCGCCGCCTCAACCCCCGTCAGCCTCACATGCAGCCCGCGCCACCGATGCGAGAAGCGATCATGATCAATGCCCAGCAGATGCATCAGCGTGGCATGATAGTCCCGCAGGTGCACCGGATTCTCAGCGATGTTGTACGAAAAATCATCCGTCAACCCGTGCTCCATGCCGCCCTTGATCCCTGCACCGGCCATCCACATGGCAAAGCAGCGCCCATGATGATCCCGCCCCGCACTCGGATCGCCCAATTTGCCTTGACTGAAAGTCGTCCTACCAAACTCCGTCATGCACAGCACCAAAGTGTCGTCCATCAGCCCACGCTGGCGCAGGTCCTTCAGCAGCGCTGCCGTCGGTTGGTCGATGTCCCGGCATTGGTTCGGCAACTGCCTCGAAAGCGCCACATGCTGATCCCAGCCGCGATGATACAACTGCACAAAACGCACCCCACGCTCCACCAACCGCCGCGCCTGCAGACAATTTGCCGCATAGCTCCCCGCCCTCCGCACATCCGGTCCATAGCTCTCCAGTGTCGCTTCGGTCTCCCCGCTCACATCCGTCAACTCCGGCACTGACATCTGCATGCGAAACGCCATCTCATAAGCCTGAATGCGCGTCAGCGTCTCCGGATCACCGAGCAGCCCAGCCCGATCCGCATTCAATACCGCCAGATCATCCAGCATCGCCCGCCGCTGAGAGCGATCCACCCCCGGTGGATTGTTCAAATACAGCACCGGATTCGCTCCTGGTCGCAGTCCCACGCCTTGATGGGAGGACGGTAAAAAACCACTGCCCCACAAGCGTGAAAAGATCGGCTGTCCCGGGTTTTTCCCAGAGCCTTGTGAGGTCATGGCGATGAAGGCCGGCAAATTGGCGTTCTCACTGCCCAGACCATAGCTCACCCACGCGCCCATGCTCGCGTAGCCCGGCAGTTGGTTGCCCGTGTTCATGTAGGTGATCGCCGGGTCATGGTTGATCGCCTCCGTATGCACCGTTTTGAACACCGCCAACTCATCCGCCACCGTTTGCAAATGCGGCAGCAGATCGCTGATGTAAACCCCGCCCTTGCCGCAGCGTTTGCCCGCCTTCAGGGGCGGCACCACCGGATAACTCGTCTGCCCTGACGTCATGCCCGTCAGCCGCTGCGTGCCTTTGATCGAAGGTGGCAGCTCCTGCCCCGCCTGCTGATAAATCACCGGCTTGTCCTCAAACAAATCCACGTGCGACATGCCGCCAGATTGAAACAGGCAGATCACCCGCTTCGCTTTCGGCAAAAAGTGCGGCAGCCCTGGCAGGCCATTGCCCCGCACCAGTTCGGGAAACAGCATCGACCCCAGTGCCACGGCACCGATGCCCTTCGACGAGTCCGCCAAAAACTGTCGCCGCGTCGAAATCGTGGCCTGCTCCATCAACTGAGATTCAAATGGGTTCATCGCTGTTAGATCCGTTAGTTCTTGGTCACCACCTCACTCAGGTTCAATAAAGTCGCCGCCACCTGGGTCCAGGCCGCATGTTCCGCCACCGGCAGCTTACGCTCGCGTGCCGCCTCCCCCACGGCCACCAGTGCCTGCGCTGCAGCCGTGTCCTTGGCATAACGCTGGCGCTCCCGCTGCAGCGCTGCCGTCAGCACGATCAGCTCTTTTTCCGTCGCCGGACGTGACAATGCCTCCAGGACCCCCCACTGCAATTTGCCCACATCGTCCTTGGCCTCCCACAGTGCCAACCGCTGCCCAAAGGCCCGTGCTGCCTCCACGTATTGCACGTCATTGAGCATCACCAGTGCCTGCAGCGGGGTGTTGGTTACGGGGCGCGATACCACACAGGTCTCGCGATTCGGCGCGTCAAACGCCGCCATGTTCGGCGGCGGCACCGTGCGCTTCCAGTAGGTGTAGAGTGAACGTCGGTACAGCTTTTCCCCGTGATCCTGCGCAAAGGTCTGCGCGGTCGCGGGCGAGCTGCCATAGTGACTCACCTCCCGCCATAGATCCCCCGGGGTGTAGGGATTCACGCTCGGCCCACCCAGCCTTGGCACCAGCAGGCCTGAGGTCTTCAAAACCCCGTCGCGAATCAACTCCGCCGGCAACCGATGCCGTGGGCCGCGTGCGAGCAGGCGATTCCCCGCATCCCGCTCCAGCATCTCCGGTGTCGCCGCCGAACTCTGCCGATAGGTCTTCGACATCACGATCTGCTTCACCAGGGCCTTGATGTCCCATCCACTCGCCACAAAATCCACCGCCAAACCGTCCAGC